>NZ_JBEZKJ010000022.1:0-115365 GCF_040651675.1 Streptomyces sp. NPDC048415
GCCTCGAGGGAGGTCCAGTTCAGTGACGAGCCAGGTCAGTAGCCCAGCTGAGCACGCCGACGGAGCCGTCGTAGGAGAACAGCGCAAACCGGCGGAGGTGCCCCGGGTACGCGTGGACGACGGGGCCGTGGCCACCGCGTTCGTCAGTGAGCGGCATCTGATGGTCGACGGGCGCGCGCCGGTCAGCTTCGCGCCGTTGTCGCGGCTGTGGCCGACGGCTGACGGGTGGGTGCGGACGCACGCGAACTATCCGCATCACCGGGCCCGGCTGGTGGACGCGTTGGGGCTGACGGACGGCGCGACCGTGGAGGACGTCGCCCGTCTGCTCGCCGAGCGGTCCGCGCTGGAGGTGGAGGAGTCGGTGTACGGCGCCGGGGGCCTGGCTGTCGCGCTGCGGACGACCAAGGAGTGGGCCGCGCACGAGCAAGGGATCGCGGTCGCTGAGCGGCCGTTGATCGAGCGTCACCGTACGGACTCCGCACGCGCGCGCGTGCGGAGTCCGCTCGCCGGCGATCCGCTGCTGCCTGCCGCCGGACTGCGCGTGCTGGACCTGACCCGGGTCATCGCGGGCCCGGTCGCCACCCGCACCCTCGCCCTGCTGGGGGCGGACGTGCTGCGGGTGGACGCGCCGCAGTTGCCGGAGGATCCCGACGCGCACGCGGACACGGGCTTCGGGAAGCGGTCGACGACGCTGGACCTGACGGTCGGCCGGCGCGCCTTCGAGGAGCTGCTCTCGGCGGCGGACGTCGTCGTCACCGGGTACCGGCCTGGCGCCCTGGACCGGTTCGGGCTCTCGCCCGAGGCGCTGGCCGAGCGCGGGCCCGGGCTGATCGTGGCGCAGTTGTCGGCCTGGGGCGACCACGGGCCGTGGGGTGCGCGGCGGGGGTTCGACAGCCTGGTGCAAGTGGCCACCGGGATCGCCGCGATCGAGGGCTCCCGGGAACAGCCCGGTGTGCTGCCCGCGCAGGCCCTCGACCATGGGACGGGCTATCTGCTGGCGGCGGCTGTTCTGCGGGCGCTGACCGAGCAGTCGGAGCAGGGCCACGGCCGGCTCCTACGGCTGTCGCTGGCCCGGACGGCGGCCTGGCTGACGGACGGGATCGAGCGGAGCGGGACGGCGGACGCGGTGACGGGGGTGACAGGGGTGACAGGAGTGACAGGGGTGACAGGGGTGACAGGTAGGACGACGGGTGGAGCGACCGAGGCGGCGTACGACCGGCCGGATGCCTGGCTCGCCGAGCGGGACAGCGGCATCGGGCGGCTGCGCTACGCCCTGCCGCCGGTCTCCTTCACGGGCGGTCCGGCCGACTGGGCGCGACCGCCGGGGCCTTGGGGGACCGACTCGGCCCGGTGGGCCTGAGTCGCGGGTCGGCCGGGAACGTATCTGTGGGCGGAATGCCGTTCCGCCAGTTGTTTCCCCGGACTTGCCCGGATCTGTGACACCTGGCGAGGATCGTGAGGTGACGTTGATACGACCGGCAGCCGAGGTGGCGGGCGAGAGCGAGCCGGCGCGGCGCCGTGCCACCGGCCGGGCGGTCGCCGTACTCGCCCTGGTGGCCGTCGCGGCCCTCATCCCGCTGCTGGGTCCGCGCGCCGCGCTGCAGGGGACGGGCGAGGCCGCGGCCCCCGGCGTCGCCGGCATCGCCGTGCTGCGTGCGGTCCTGCTCGCGGCGTTGTGCGTTGCGGCGGGCGAACTTTTCGCGGCCCGGCTGGGCCGCCGCGTGCCGGGCGCGCCCCTGGAACACCAACCGCGCAGCTGGGCGGCCTGTTGCGCCGCCGCCGGGTTCGTCGCCGCGCTGGGGCTCGCCTCCGTCGTGGCCACCGGCAATCTGCTGCCGCACCACCTCTCCGACATGGACGTCGGCGGCCTCTACCGGACCCGGGACGGCAAGCTGGCGCTGCTGGAGGTCAACGCGTTCGCGGTGGCATGGCTGTGCGCCCGCTCGCGCCGGCCGGCCACCCAAGGGTGGCCACTGGCCGCGGTGGTGGTCGCGGAGGCGCTGCGCGCCCACCCGTCGACGGAGCACAACTCGCTGCTCGGCTCCGGCCTGACCCTCATTCACCTGACGTGCGCGGCACTGTGGGCGGGCAGCCTGCTGCACGTGCTGCGGACGCTGCGGAAGTGGCGCCCTTCGGGGACGGGTTCCGCGCGCCCTTCGGGGACGGGTTCCGCGCGCCCTTCGGGGACGGGTTCCGCGCGCCCTTCGGGGACGGGTTCCGCGCGCTCTTCGGAGGCGGGGGCCGTGCCCGCCTCGAAGGCGGACCTCGCGCGTCCTTCGGAGGCGGGTGCCGTGCCACCCTCGGAGGCCCGGGCCGTGCCACCCTCAGAGGTGGACGTCGCGCGTCCCTCGGAGGCGGACGTCGCGCGTCCTTCGCACGCCGGAATCAAGCGGCCCTCGGAGGCGGGTGTCGCGCTTCTCGGTCTCTACGCGCGCGTGGCGGCCGTCCTGTTGGCGGTGATCACGGCGACCGGTACCTGGAGCGCGCTGCGCCGGATGCCACCCGGCACCGTCCTGGACCAGCTGACGGCGACGGCGTACGGGCGCGCCCTGCTGGCCAAGCTGCTCGTGGTGGCCGTCGTCGCCGTCCTCGCCCTGTCGGCGCGGCTGCGGCTGCGCCGGGCGGCGGACCCGCTCAGCGCCTACTCCCCCGCGCGGGCGGAGGTCGTGGCACTGGGCGTGGTCGTCACGGTCTCCGGCGCATTGACGGCGCTGCCGCTGCCCATCCGATGGTGAGCCCCGGCCACCGGCTCAGTTGGCGACCAGGACCTTGAGGGCCGTGCGCTCGTCCATGGCCTTGTAGCCCTCGGGTACGTCCTCCAGGCCGACCGTCCGGTCGAAGACGGGCGACGGGTCGATGGTGCCGTCGAGGACGTCGGGCAGCAGTTCCGGGATGTACGCGCGCACGGGTGCGACACCGCCGCGCAGGGCGATGTTCCGGTCGAACATGACGCCCAGATCCAGGCCCGTACCGCTGCCGTGCGGAACCCCCACGAAGCCGATGGCGCCCCCGTCGCGGGTGATGTCCACGGCTGTCCGCATGGACTGCTCGGTGCCGACCGCCTCGACGACGCAGTGCGCGCCCTGGCCCCGGGTCAGCTCGCGCACGGCCTCGACGGCCGCTTCACCGCGCTCGGCGACGACGTCCGTGGCGCCGAAGCGCCGCGCGATGTCCGTACGTACCTGGTGGCGCCCCAGCGCGATGATCCGCTCGGCGCCCAGCCGCTTGGCGGCCAGTACGGCGCACAGCCCGACGGCCCCGTCCCCGACGACGGCGACGGTGGCGCCCTTGCGAGCCCCCGCGCCGAGAGCCGCGTGATGTCCCGTGCCCATGACGTCGGAGAGCGTCAGGAGGGCGGACAGCAGGTGTTCGTCGGAGGCCGCCTCCTTGGGCAGCTGTACGAGGGTGCCGTCGGCGAACGGGACGCGCACGGCCTCGCCCTGCCCGCCGTCGTAGCCGACCGCACCCCAGAAGCCACCGTGCTCGCACGAGGTGGTGAGCCCCTCGCGGCAGTACTCGCACACGCCGTCGGACCACATGAAGGGCGCGACGACGAGGTCACCGCGCCGGACACCGGTCACCTCGGAGCCGGTCTCCTCGACGAGGCCGAGGAACTCGTGTCCGATCCGCTGCCCCGGCTGCCGCGCCGCCTCGCCGCGGTACGCCCACAGGTCGCTGCCGCAGATACAGGAGCGCAGCACCCGTACGACCGCGTCGGTGGGCAGCTGCACCACGGGCTCGGGAACGTCCTCCACGCGCATGTCGTACGGGGCGTGGATGAGAGTGGCGCGCATGGCGAGGGTCCTTCTCGTGCGGGGCGTCGATGAATGCGCTCAGGGGGTGGTTGAGCGCATCTCACCGTACGCCGCCGCGGGCGCGGGCCGCGCGCCGAGGGTGTCCAGCACGCCGCGGACCAGCAGGAACTGGGCCGCGCAGTACGTGAGCATGATCCAGAAGTCCGGCCTCGGCAGCTGCGGCCAGTCGGCGACTCCGGTGGCGATCAGTGTGTCCGAGAGCAGGAAGAGGGCGCCGCCGAGACCCGCGACGGGTCCGAGCCGCGTGGCCCCGTACGCCATCGCGGTCAGCAGCAGGCTGTAGCCCGCGACGGGGATGCGGAGACCGGCGGGGAGGTCGGGCCACAGGAGGGTGACGGTGGCGACGAGGGCCAGAGCGTACGACCCTGCGATCCATGGTCCACGCGCGCGTGGACCTCTCCGGAACACAACGAGGTACCCCACGTGCCCCGCCGCGAAGGATGCCATTCCCACGAGGAAGGCGGGGTCGGCGTCGAAGAGCAGTAGAACGTCGCCTCCCCAGCCGCAGAGCAGGGCGGCGACCAGCAGGCGCGGACCGCCGCGTGCGCCCACGTGGGCGGCGAGCAGCGGCATCAGCAGGGGCTTGGCGATCCGGTGCCCGGGGTCGTATCCGGCGGCCAGGCAGACGAGGTCCACCGCGACCGCGACGCCGAAGGAAACGAGCAGCACGCGCGCGAGGCGTGGGTTTTTCACGCGACGGGCTCCGTGGCCGGCGTCTGCGCGGCGGCCGGCGGGGCGGGCTGCCAGCCGGGCCCGCGGAAGACCCGCCCCGCCCGCTCGCGCCAACTCGCCGCCGCCTTCACGTCCCTGGCGATGGCGGCGTACTCATGGGTGGCCACGCGCAACGGGTTGTACGTGGCGATGTTCTTGGTGAGCCCGTAGACGGGCCGCTCGGTCTCCGGGACCCACGATCCGAAGAGCCGGTCCCAGACGATGAGGATGCCGCCGAAGTTGCGGTCCAGATAGCCGCCCTGGGAGGCGTGGTGGACGCGGTGGTGGGAGGGCGTGTTGAAGACGAACTCGAACCACCGGGGCATCTTGTCGATGCGCTCGGTGTGGATCCAGAACTGGTAGACGAGGTTCGCGGAGGAGCAGAACGCGAGCGCGGCCGGGTGCACGCCGAGGGCGATGAGCGGGACGTAGAAGGGCCATACGGTCCAGGTCGTCCACGGCTGGCGCAGGGCGGTGGTGAGGTTGAACTTCCGGCTGGAGTGGTGGACGACGTGGCAGGCCCAGAGGATGCGGATCACGTGATGGCCGCGGTGGGACCAGTAGTAGAAGAAGTCCTGTCCGAGCAGCATCAGCGGGACCGTCCACCACAGGACGGGCACCCGCAGGGGCGTCAGTTCGTAGATCGCGGAGTAGATCGCGACGATCGGGATCTTCCACAGGAAGTCGAAGGCGAGGCTCCCGAGCCCCATGCCGACACTCGTCGCGGCGTCCTTCGCCTCGTACCCCGCCTCCGCGCCCTCATCGTCCGGATGGAGCCGGACACTCACCATCTCGATGACGGTGAGCAGTACGAAGGCGGGTATGGACCAGACCACGACATTGGGGAGGTTCGGCATGGGTGCACCGTAGAACCGCTGGTCGCCCGCGGCTAGACGTTGTTACCCACAAGTATTACCGGCGGTACGCGCTTGCTTCTTGGTGATCTCCGCCAATGGCCACGGCGCGCTCATACGCCCGCCGCGCCGAGCAGGGCTCCCGCCGCGTACGTCACCCCCATCGCCAGCGCGCCCCCGGCCACGTTCCGCAGCACCGCCCGTCCCGGTTTCGCCGCTCCGAGTCGCGCGCTGGTCCAGCCGGTGAGGACGAGCGCGGCCAGTACCGACACCACGGTGATGAGCAGTCGCCAGTGCGCCGGCGGAAGCACGATCGCGAGCAGCGGGAGCAGCGCGCCCACCGTGAAGGAAAGGAAGCTCGCCCACGCCGCGTTCCAGGGATTGGTGAGCGCGTCGGGGTCGATGCCGAGCTCCACGCGCGCGTGGGCCCTCAGGGCGTCCCGCGCCGTGAGTTGTTCCGCCGCCTCGAGGGCCACCCGCCGTGACATGCCCCGCTGCTCCAGCAGCTCGGTCAGCTCCTCCAGCTCGGCCTCCGGCTGCTCCCTGAGCTCCCGTTTCTCCAGTGCCAGGGCGGCCAGCTCCGAGTCCCGCTGGGTGGACACGGAGACGTACTCGCCCGTCGCCATCGACATGGAGCCGGCCAGCAGTCCCGCGAGCCCCGCGGTGAGCAGCGCGGAGCGGTCGTCCGTGGCGCCCGCCACGCCGACGACGAGGCCCGCGGTGGAGACGATGCCGTCGTTGGCGCCGAGAACCGCGGCGCGCAGCCAGTTCAGCCGCGCGCCGAGCACGCCCGCGTGAGCCTCGTCGTGCGTTGGTTCCATCACAGGGGGAGGATCGCACTTCGGGCGCCGTCAGCAACGTACCGACCCGACGGCCCCCGAAGCCTCACTCCACCCGTACCGACGGGGTCCCCGGAGCCTCACTGCACCCGTACCGACGGGGTCCCCGGAGCCTCACTCCACCCGTACCGACGGCCCCCGGGCGTCACCACACCCGTACCGACGCTCCCTTCGCGAACACCGGGCTCGTCGCGTCCGCGGGCGGTGCGTCGAGGGGCTCGGCGATTTCCGCCACCGTGGGGCCGACCTTCGCCGCGATCCCGTCCAGGTGGGTCAGGTCGAAGCCGTACACGCGGGCCGCGTTGCCGCCGACCATGGCGGCGATCTCCTCCTTCGGCAGGCCCGCGTAGGCGATGCGCAGGCCCTCTCGGGAGTAGGGGTGGGTGCCCTCGTCGTGCGGGTAGTCGCTGCCCCACATGATCTTGTCGAGACCGATGCGGTCGCGCAGCGACACCTCGTGCGGGCGCATGAAGCTGGCGCCGACGAAGCAGTTGTCCCGCCAGACCTCCGAAGGGCCCTTGCCCATCGCCGCGGCGAGTCCCGCGCCGAACTTGGACTCGGCCGTCAACGCCTTCGTGGCAGCCGCCATCAGGCGCCCGTGGTAGTAGTCCAGCATGTCGAGCACGCCGGGGATCCAGCCCGAGCCCTGCTCGGTCAACACGAGCTTCAGGCCGGGGTGACGGTGGAACGCGCCGCCGAACACCAGGTGCCACAGCGCCCGGTGCGAGAACCACGTCGTCTCCACCATGAAGACCGCCCGGGCGGCCGGTTCGTCGCCCAGCGGGGGCGAGGCGGAGCCCGCGTGGTGGTTCACGGGCACGCCCCGCTCCGCGCAGACCGCCCAGATCGGGTCGTACGTCGATGAGTACAGCTCAGCAAGCCCCGAGCCGGGGGGTGTGCCGGGCAGCAGGAGGCCACCCCTGAGGCCCGCGTCCGCGGCCCAGCGGATCTCCTTCACCGCCTCGTCAACGTCGTTCAGGAGGATCTGGAAGACACCCGCACGGCGGCCCGGCGCGGCCGCGCAGAAGTCCGCGAGCCAGCGGTTGTGGGCACGCAGCCCCGCCCACCGCTGCTCGAACTCCTCTGCCGTGGGGGCCGGTGCCATCAGGGAGGCCGACGGGAAGAACGGCGGGATGGTGTTCGGGAAGACGACCTCCGCGACGATCCCGTCCTCCTCCAGCTCCGCGAGGCGGCGCTCGGAGTTCCAGTTCTTGTCGGCCGTGTCGGCGAGCAGGTCCTCGTAGGGGTTGACGTACGTGGCCGCCCACGCGTCGAAGGCTTCGTGGTGCTTCTTCGCCAAGTACGGCCTGTAGTCGAGGAGATCGGCGCCCGCGTGACAGTCCGCGGAGATCACCGTGTAGTGGTCGTCGGTCACGGGGTCACCCCCAGGGTCGGGAAGTCGTGGTCCGTCAGCCAGTGGCGGCCCACCTCGCGCGAGCGCGCCCAGGACGCCTCGACGGCCGTCTGGTCGTCGCTCTGGCCCAGGTCGGCGGGGGTCGGGCCGATGCGCCGGGCGAGCGGCGTGAGCTTGTCGACGTCGAAGCCGAAGACGTCCGCCGCCGCGAGACCGAGCATGCGGCGGGTCTCCGACACCGGGATGTCATGGAAGGTTTTCGCCAGCCACGCGCGCGTGTCGGGCCAGGTGCCCTCCGGGTGCGGGAAGTCGCTGCCCCAGAGGATGTTGTCGACGCCGATCTCGTAGCGCTGGGCCAGTTCGCGACGCTTGGTGTTCGTCGCACAGATGAAGAGCTGCCGGTCGAGGTACTCATGGGGTGGCCGTTTGAGCTCCGCGAAGGGGGACAGCTTCTTGCCGCCGTGCGCGCCGAGGTAGAGGCGGTCCATGAACCACAGGAGGTTGGGGAGCCACCAGCAACCCGACTCGGCCACACCGAACGTGAGGCCCGGGTGCCGTTCGAAGACCCCGGACCAGAGCAGGAACCAGAGGGGACGGGCGGGCCACCAGGTGACCTCGCTGACGTAGATTCCCAAGTGGTCGCCGTACTCGTGGCGCGGTGCCGCCCCGGAGTGGGTGACCACCGGCATCCCGCACTCTGCCGCCGCCGCCCACACGGGGTCGTAACGGCGGTCGTGGTACGGCTCCTTGTCCACCCACATGGAGGGGATCATCAAGGCGCCGAGTCCCGACTCCTTGGCCCGGTGCACCTCCGCGACGACACGCTCGGTGTCGGCGGTGACGGGCAACAGGGCGACGCCGCAGTGCCGTTCGGGGTTCTCGGAGACGAAGTCGGCGAGCCAGCGGTTGTGTGCCTGCGCGCCCGCCATGCCGAGCTCGGGGTCCTGGTCCCCGGAGAGGCCGAGACCCACGCCGAAGGGCGCCGCCGTCTGGCTGTCCACGGCGTCCGCGTCCGGGAAGACCACCTCCCCCGCGACGCCGTCGCCGTCCAGTTCCTTGAGGCGCTGCGCGGTGTCCCAACCGCCGCGCAGCCCCTCCTCGTTGTCCTGGAACCACTTGTTCGCGAACGCCTCGTTGCGGATGCCGAGCCGCGTCATCTCCTCGCGGCGCCGGTCGCGGCCCGCGAGGAACTCGTCGAAGTCCCGGTGGAAACGGGGGTCAAGGTAGGGCCGGTACTCCTCGGTGGGGAGGCCGGCATGGCAGTCGGAGGAGATGATCAGATAGGGGTCCTGGTCGGTCATCGCGCGCCCCCTCAGTCGAGGATGAAGTTTTCCAAGTACGACGGATTGGCCCGGTCGAGCATCGACTGCGACCTCGCCCGGATCTGCCGGTCGCTGTGCTCGCTCTCCGGCAGCAGCCAGAAGCGGTCCCGGCGGATGCCCTCGGCGACGAGGTCGGCGACCTCCTCGACCGGCGTGAACCGCACCTCGTGACCCGCCTCCTTCATCGCGGCCTCCCACTGACCGAGGCTGCGGTACGGGGTCTTCCTGGGCTTCTGCTTCGCGTAGCGCGAGGGCCGGTTGCGGTGCGACTCCCACAGGCCGGTACGGAGCATGTGGGGCCCTGGGAAGAGCACCGACGCGCCCACGCGCGCGTGCTCCGCCTTCAGGTGGGCGTACAGCGACTCGGTCATGGTCACGACGGCCGCCTTGGTGACGGCGTACACGGAGGCGGTGGGCAGCGGTGCGATCCCGCCGTCTGCGGACGAGGTGTTGACGACGTGGCCCGGCTCACCGCCGGCGATCATCCTGGGGACGAACGCCTGGATGCCGTGGAAGACGCCCCACACGTTGACGGCGAACGCCCACTTCCAGTCGTTCGGGTCGTGCTCCCACATGCGGCCCTCGGCGCCCGAGCCGACACCGGCGTTGTTGCACAGGACGTGCACGGCGCCGTACTTCTCGTACGTCTCGGCGGCCAGCGCCTCCACCTGGTCCCGCTGCCCGACGTCCACCACGCGCGCGTAGACCTCGGCGCCGTCCTCGCGCAGCGCGGCGGCGGCCTTCTCCAGGGCCCCCTCTTCCACGTCCGCCAGGGCCACCTTCAGGCCGTCCGCAGCGAACCGTCGTGCCATCGCGAGCCCGATGCCGCTCGCCGCGCCGGTGACGACGGCGACCTGCCCTGCGCGCAGCTCCATCACAGGCTCCCCTCGGGCGGCCCGTCGAGGATCTGCCGAGGGTCGTCGTAACGCTGGTGGATGTACGGCAGCAGGGCTCGCCCGCTGACCCGTTCGACGACCTTGCCCCTCTGGTCGGTGGTCTTCTCCCCGAGGGTGATCTCGACCAGTTCGCGCACCGGGAGGTCGGCGACCGGGTCGTACATCGACTCGCGCAGGACGACGTCACCGGTGACTCGCTCCAGCTTGCGCACCTTCTCGTTGCGCAGGCAGTGCACGAGGACGGGGTCGGCGTCGAAGCCGGAACCGTCCACCGAGGGAAGGAACTTGAAGTAGAAGTCGGTCTTCTGGGTGGGCTCGGGCAGCGGCAGGTCCCCGCTCACCGCGCCGCGCACCTCGACGAACGCGATGCCATGCCGGGCGAGTGCGGCGCGGACGACGAGACCGTCGCGCTCGACCGTCACCTCGCCGAGCTTCTTCGGCTCCCCGAAGACCTCGCGACCGCCGAGGAGGGCCCGCTCGTGGGTCATCGGCATGACGAGCGGATACCAGCCCTCGACGCCGTCGTGCGCCGCGGCCACGGCGAACGATCCCGCGCCCAGGGGATATCCGGGCAGGTCGACCTTGCTGATGTTCACCCGCACCAGGGGCCGCCCGGTGGGCTTCAGCGGGGGCGGCAGCACCGCCGCGACCGCGTCGGGATCGCTCTCCCAGACGGCCACCACGCCGGTGGACCAGATGTCGGGAAGCCGGGAACTCGCGATGCGCGCGGCGGCTATCTCCGCCTCGGTCCGTGCGCCGTACCTGACTCGTGCCATGTCGTACCGCCCTTCTCTGATGGGCCGTCACCTGTAACAGAGTTACAGCAGTCGCGGCGAAGGGTAAATACGCGTGCACGACGAAGACTTGGGGGCGCCATGACGAGACCGGCACTGACCCGCGAGACGGTCCTCGACACCGCCGCGAATCTGGTGAAGCAGCACGGCCCGGACGCCCTGACCATGCGCAAGCTGGCCGCCGAGCTGGGCAGCGCGGTCACCTCGATCTACTGGCACGTCGGGAATCGCGAGTCCCTGCTCGACGCGCTCGTCGAGCGGACCGTGGCGGAGCTGGGCGAGATCCGCCCGGCCGGCCGGACCCCCGCACAGCGCGTCGCCTCCGTGGCCCGCACCCTTCGCCGACAGCTGCGCGCCCATCCACATCTCGTCGCGATGGTCCACGAACGCGGTCTGACCGAGCGCATGTTCCTGCCCGCCCAGCAGGCGCTGGTGCGCGAGGTGCATGCGGCGGGACTGCGGGGCGCGCGGGCCGCCGAGGTCGTACGCGCCGTGCAGTTCCAGGTCGTCGGCTTCGTCCTCGTCGAGCGCAACCGGGAACGCGCGCCCGCGCAGCGGCCCGCCGAGGAGGAGTTGTGGGGCGCCGAGGCCGCGGCGGACGACCCCGCCCTCGCGCGCGCCCTGGCCGGGCCGGTCGATCAGGAGAGGCTGTTCGCCACCTCCGTAAGGGCGCTGGTGGAATCGCTGCTCGCCGGCTGAGCCGACGCGGCCCTCGGGCCCACGGAAGCGGACACACCCGGGCCTCGGAAATATTCGCCGGCCCACCCGGTCGGCGCCTTCCTGGACTTCCTGATCGCGGGGCGGCTCCGAGGGGCTCGTCACGCCGGTGCTCGGGTGCGCGGACGCGAACGCCGGCGGCTCCGAGGGGCTCGTCACGCCGGTGCTCGGGTGCGCGGACGCGAGCGGCGAGGGCCGAATCCGTTCCCCGTCGATCTGCCGGATCAGCGAGCCGCCGGCCTCGGCGAGGCGGCCGCCCGGAAGCACACCCTGCTCGCACTGGTGCGCGGAGGCAGCGCCCCTGAAGGGGCCACCAGCGCTGTGTACCGCCTGCCGCCCGGGCGGTCGACGGATGCGCCTCGAACCGCTGACGGCCGGGGACCTGGGGCGGCGCCGAGCCGAGGCGCGTCAACTCCAGGGCTGTCCACCCCTCTTGCGGCTCCCCGCGCGCGTGGCCAAGTGGCGGGCCCTGAGCGGCTCCTCGTTGCGGGAAGGCGACGGCCGGCCTGTCAGTCGCGGCCCGTATCCTCAGGGACCATGCTCGAAGACCTCACGACCGCAGCGTCCCCAGCCTCCTGGCCGGCCGCGTATCCGCAGGGATACGCGGTCGTTGACGTGGAGACCACAGGGCTGGCCCGTGACGACCGGATAATCTCGGCCGCCGTCTACCGGCTGGACGCGCGCGGTGAGGTCGAGGACCACTGGTACACGATGGTCAATCCGGAGCGTGACCCGGGTCCGGTGTGGATCCACGGTCTGACGAGCGATGTCCTGGAAGGGGCGCCGCTCTTCCAGGACATCGCCGAGGACTTCGCCTCCCGGCTCGCCGACCGTGTGCTGGTCGCGCACAACGCGGTCTTCGACTGGTCGATGATCGCGCGGGAGTACGCGCGCACGGAGCGCGAGGCGCCGGTGCGGCAGCGGCTGTGCACGATCGCGCTCTCCAAGGAGCTGGGGCTGCCGCTGCCCAACCACAAGCTGGAGTCGCTGGCCGCGCACTTCGGGGTCGTACAGCAGCGCGCGCACCACGCGCTGGACGACGCGCGCGTGCTGGCCGAGGCGTTCCGGCCGAGCCTGCGGGCCGCCGCACGTGACGGCATCCGGCTGCCGCTCCTGGAATGCCGGCCGCTCACCGAGTGGGCCTCCGGGCCACGGATCGGCCGCCAATCCTCCGGGGGCTACCCGTCCGGCAGTTGGCGGCCTTCCCGCAAGCGCCCCGCATGCCCCTATCCCAACCCAGGCCGATATGAAGAGGGCAAACCTCTCAAGCAGGGCATGCGGGTCGCGTTCTCCGGGGACACCTCCGTCGACCGTGAACTGCTGGAGGACCGCGCCGTCGAGGCCGGCCTGCATGTCGCGACCAGCCTGTCCCGGCTCACCAGCCTGCTGGTGACGAACGACCCGGACTCCAGTACGTCGAAGGTGGTCAAGGCCAAGCAGTTCGGTACGCCGGTGATCGACGAGGCGGCGTTCGGCCAGTTGCTGCGGGACGTGGAGCCGGCGTCGGGGACGTGACGGACGTACGGGTGATTGGCGGGCGACTCGCCCGGCGCCCGCTCGCCCGCGCGGCGTCGGCGCCCCACCCTGTGGCGCATGGCGAGATGCGAAGTATGTGGCAATGACTACGGCATGACGTTCGAGGTGCACGCGCAGGGCGCGGTGCACGTCTTCGACTGCTTCTCCTGCGCGATCCACCGGATGGCCCCCATCTGCGAGCACTGTCGCGTCCAGATCATCGGCCAGGGCGTCGAAGTCGAGGGCCACTGGTTCTGCGGGGCGCACTGCGCCCGCGCGGAGGGGAAGGTGGGGATCATCGACAAGGCCTGAAGCCCGGCCGGGGGCCGAGCCCACTGCCCGCTTCGGCGTGCACCCCCCTGAATGCGCCCCGCGACCGAGTTGTACGGTCGTGGGGTGTACCGCTTCCTGTTGTCCCGCCAGTGGGTGATCCTCACCCTTGTGGCCCTCGTGCTCATCCCCACGATGATCAAGCTGGGCTTCTGGCAGTTGCACCGCCATGAGCACAAGGTGGCGCTGAACACGGTGATCTCCGACTCGCTGGCCGCGAAGCCGGTGGCCGCCGAGTCGCTCACCGCACCGGGACAGCTCATCAAGCACGACGACCTCTACCGCCGGGTGACCGCGAAGGGCCACTTCGACACCGCGCACGAAGAGGTCGTACGCCGTCGCACCAATGCCGACGGCGAGGTCGGCTACCACGTCCTGACTCCCTTCGTCCTGGACGACGGCCGGGTGCTCATGGTCAACCGGGGCTGGGTCCCGGCGGACGGGGCACAGACCGCGTTCCCCAAGATCCCGGTGCCGGCGCGGGGCGAGATCACCGTCACCGGCCGGCTCATGGCCGACCAGACGACCGCCGACAGCGGCATCAAGAACGTCAAGGGCCTGCCCGACCGCCAGGTCATGCTGATCAACAGTGAGCAGCAGGCGCGGCGGCTCGGCAGGCAGGTCCTCGGCGGCTACATCGAGCAGACCGCGCCGCGGCCCAAGGGCGACTCCCCCGAGCTGATCCCCGATCCCGAGCACAGCGACATCGGTCCGCACATGGCGTACGCGATCCAGTGGTGGCTCTTCTCCGCGGGCGTCCCCGTGGGCTGGGTGATCCTGGTCCGCCGCGAACGCCGTGACCGGGCAGAGGCCGCCGCGACGGAGGCGGCGCCGGAAACGGCCACGGCGGGCGTGTAACGCCGGGCCGGGTATCACCCGGTCGGTCCCGCGCCCGGATTGGCCCCCACCCCGGCCGGGAACTCGCCCCACGTGCACCGACGCATCGAGGACTATGCGCTCATCGGGGACGAGCAGACCGCCGCTCTGGTGGGCCGCGACGGCTCCGTCGACTGGCTGTGTCTGCCCCGGTTCGACTCGGCGGCCTGCTTCGCGGCGCTGTTGGGCGAGGAGGACCACGGCCACTGGCGCATCGCGCCGAAGGGAGCGGGCCCCTGCACCCGGCGCGCGTACCGACCGGACACGCTCGTGCTCGACACCGAGTGGGAGTCGGACGCGGGCGCGGTCCGGGTGACCGACCTGATGCCGCAGCGCGAGCACGCCCCCGATCTCGTACGCGTCATCGAAGGGCTCAGCGGCCGGGTGACGATGCACAGCCTGCTCCGGCTGCGCTTCGACTACGGCTCAATCGTGCCGTGGATGCGCCGCGCCGACGGTCACCGGGTGGCGGTCGCGGGCCCGGACTCGGTGTGGCTGCGCACCGAACCGCCCGTGCACACCTGGGGCAAGGACTTCCGCACCCACTCGGAGTTCACCGTCGAGGCGGGCGAGAGGGTCGCCTTCGTACTGACCTGGCATCCCTCCCACGAACCGCGGCCGCCGCTGAGCGACCCGTTCGAGGCGCTGGAAACCAGCGTCGAGGACTGGCAGGAGTGGGCGGCCCGCTGCCGTTACGACGGCCCGCACCGGGACGCCGTCGTCCGCTCCTTGATCACCCTCAAGGCCCTCACCTACGCGCCGACGGGCGGCATCGTGGCCGCCCCCACCACCTCGCTGCCCGAAGAGATCGGCGGCGTGCGCAACTGGGACTACCGCTACTGCTGGCTGCGCGACTCCACGCTCACCCTCGGCGCGCTCCTGTCGGCCGGCTACCACGAGGAGGCCGAGGCCTGGCGCGACTGGCTGCTGCGCGCGGTCGCGGGCGACCCGGCGGACCTCCAGATCATGTACGGCCTCGCCGGCGAGCGCCGCCTGACCGAGTACGTGGTGCCGTGGCTGCCCGGCTTCGCGGGCTCGTTCCCGGTCCGGGTCGGCAACGACGCCGTACAGCAGTTGCAACTGGACGTGTACGGCGAGGTCATCGACTCGCTGTCGCTGGCCCGGCGTGCGGGCCTGCCGTCCAAGCCGCACATGTGGCGGGTGCAGGTCGCGCTGATGGACTTCCTGCGCACGGCGTGGCGGCAGCCGGACGAGGGGATCTGGGAGGTGCGGGGCCCGCGCCGGCACTTCGTGTACTCGAAGGTGATGGCCTGGGTGGCAGCCGACCGCGCCGTACGCTCCCTGGAGAGCAATCCGAAGCTCGGCGGCGACCTGGCGGGCTGGCGCACGATGCGCGACGAGGTGCACCGGGAGGTGTGCGAGCGCGGCTACGACCCCGAGCGCAACACCTTCACGCAGTCCTACGGTTCACGCGAGCTGGACGCCTCGACACTGCTCATCCCCCGCGTCGGCTTTCTGCCGCCCGACGATCCGCGGGTCATCGGCACGATCGACGCGGTCCGCGAGGAGCTGGGCCACAGCGGCTTCCTGCGCCGCTACAGCACCGACGAGACCGTCATCGACGGGCTCCCCGGCGACGAGGGCACCTTCCTGGTCTGCTCGTTCTGGCTCGCCGAGGCGCTGCACAGGACGGGCCGCACCCAAGAGGCCCGCGAGATGTTCGAACGACTGGCGGCGCTGGCCAACGACGTGGGCCTGCTGGCCGAGGAGTACGACCCCGTCGCGGGCCGCCTGCTCGGCAACTTCCCGCAGGCGTTCAGCCACATCGGTCTGGTGGGGACCGCCCTCACCCTGTTCGGGACCGAGCAGGCAGGATAGGGGCATGGATCTTGGACTGAAGGACCGTGTGTACGTCGTCACGGGAGCCACCCGTGGCCTGGGCAGCGCCGCCGCGCGAGAACTCGTCGGCGACGGCGCGAAGGTGATCGTCACCGGGCGCGCCGAGAAGAGCGCCGCCGACGCCGCGTCCGCGCTGGGCCCGAACGCGGTCGGGGTCGCCGCCGACAACGCCGACCCCGAAACCGCGGGACGGCTGATCGCCGCCGCACGTGAGCACTTCGGCGGCTTCGACGGCATCCTGATCAGCGTCGGCGGCCCGCCGCCCGGGTTCGTCGCCGACAACACGGACGAGCAGTGGACGGCCGCGTTCGAGTCGGTCTTCCTGGGCGCGGTGCGGCTGGCCCGCGCGGCCGCCGCGGAGCTCGGCGAGGGCGGTGTCATCGGCTTCGTGCTCTCCGGCTCGGTGCACGAGCCGATCCCCGGGCTGACCATCTCCAACGCTCTGCGGCCCGGCCTCGCGGGATTCGCCAAGTCCCTCGCGGACGAGCTGGGCCCGCGCGGCATCCGCGTCGTCGGCCTGCTCCCGTCCCGCATCGACACCGACCGCGTCCGCGAACTCGACGGCCTCTCCGCCGACCCGGAGGCCACCCGCGCGGCCAACGAGTCCCGCATTCCGCTGCGCCGCTACGGCACCCCGCAGGAGTTCGGCCGCACCGCCGCGTTTCTGCTCTCCCCGGCGGCCTCGTACCTCACCGGCATCATGGTGCCGGTGGACGGCGGGATGCGGCACGGGTTCTGATCCCGGGCCGTCAACTCACCCGCTCGGCACGGTGCTTGACCCCGCGGAGGCGTACCTCCGCGGGGAGCGCGGCGAGGCCCGCCGAGTCCCGCGCGTGCGCGAGCGCCTCCGCCGTCAGCAGGTGCAGCGCGTGGCCGGGGTCCACATGCGGTTCCAGCAGCAGCCGCACCCGCGCCTCGGGCGTGCTGCGCCGGCCGGTCAGCAGGACCTGGGCCTGTTCGACGCCGTCCAACTGCGTCGACTCGGCGGCCAGTACGCCCTCCAGGGCCCGCCCGCGCAGCAGGGCGCCCTCGCCGTCGCCGGTGTCGACGAGCACCTCGGCGAGCCGGCGGCGCCGCAGTACGGCCGCCAGCCACCACAGGGCGAGCAGCACGAGGGCCGCGAGGACGACGATGACGGTCGGCCACCACCAGCCGTCGCCCCGCCAACGGGTCCGCTCGGCGTCGCTGAGCAGTACGTCGTGCCGCCCGTCGTGGATCCACCACGAGGGCGGACGCACACCGAGCCCGACGGCGAGCACGGAGCCGCCGAGGACGACCAGCACGAGACCGATGACCCCGATCAGTGCGCGGTTGACGATCCGGAGCACCGGCCTCACCCCTTCCGTCCCGGGCGCCTGACATGCACCGAAAGCGCGGGCGGCCGGGCGAGCCCCAGCCCCCTGATGCCGTCGGCGAGTGTGGCGTCCAAGTCGGCGCGCACGTCGTCGAGTTCACGGAAGTGCGAGACCGCGCGGACATCGACCCTCTTGCGTCCCACACGGACCCGGACCGACTGCGTTCCGGCGACCTCCATGGCCCGGTCGCGCAGCGCCAACGCCGCGGCGCCGCGGTGCAGCCCCGCCCGCACGTCGGCGTGGACGCGCCGCATCGGCAGCACGTCCCGCAGCCCGGGTGTGGTGGCCAGGACGATCAGCCAGATTCCGAGGGCGGCCGCGACTCCCGCGCCGATGAGCACCCAGGTGTCGTCGAGGGGCCGCTCGCTGAGCTGCCGGGCCAGCGCTCGGCGCCAGCGCATGGCGGGCCGATGGGCGCGCACGGCCGCGATGTCGTACAGGAAGGCGCCCGCGCCGACGAGCAGCAGCACGGCGAGGATGCCCGCGGACACCCGGCGGGCGGACCAGAACCGGCCCTGGCCGCCGTCCTCGTCCTCGACGGTGTGCAGCGGTTCATAGGCCGCCGCGGAGGCGGACTGTCCCAGCGCGCTCCCGTCCGCCTTTTCCATGACGGGCATGCGCTGGGTGCTCTCGGAGCCCTGGGGCTCGCTCATTGCGTCCTCCCCTGTGCCGCGCCGGGCGCCTGCGCCAGGTGCAGGCGTTCCACCTGGACGGCCACCTCCGGCACTTCCATCCCCGCCAACTCCTCTACCCGCTCGGCGACATGACGACGCACGGCATTGCACTGGCGGCCGATGTCGCAGGGGTAGCCGAGTTCGAGGCTGACACGGACGCGGGCGCTCTCGTGGTGCACGGTGACCGTCGCGTGCGGGGGCCCGGCGTCCCGGGGCGGCGCCTGAAGCACTTCCCGCGCCGCCTGTGCGGCGATCTTCGCGATGACCCGGTCGGCGATCCGGGTCGCGCCCCGCTCGGCCGCCGCGACGGCCGTCACGGGACGCCGTGTCTCGCCGATCCGGTCGACGTGCGGGGGCACGCCTCACCGCCGCCGGTCGTCGCGGGTGCGGAAGAAGTCGCCGAGGTCCAGATCCCCTTCGAGGAACCGCCCCACGACGAAACCGACGGCACCCAGGGCGGCCACCAGGAGGAAGGCGCCGAAACCCCCGAAGTAGCCGGCGAAGCCCAGCGCCATTCCGGCGATCATGCCGATCACGGCCAAGCTCATGTGCGCTCCTCAGCGGTTCTGTGGCCGGGCGTCACTGAAGCCGTGTCTCCGGCTCCTCTTCCTCTTCCTCCGGCAGCTTTACGTCGCTGACGGCGATGTTGACCTCGACGACCTCGAGTCCGGTCATCCGCTCGACGGCCGCGATGACGTTCTCCCGTACGGCGCGGGCGACGTCCCCGATCGACACGCCGTACTCGACGACGATCTCCAGGTCGAGCGCGGTCTGCACCTCGCCGACCTCGGCCTTCACACCCCGCGAGACGGACTTCGTGCCGCCGGGAACCCGGTCGCGCACCGCCCCGAAGGTCCGGCTCAGCCCACTGCCCATCGCGTGCACGCCGAGTACGTCGCGGGCGGCGAGCCCGGCGATCTTCTCCACCACACCGTCGGCGATCGTGGTCCGTCCCCGGGTGGCCGGATCTCCGCCGCCGCGTCGGGTGGTCTTACGGGTCCCCGGCAGCTCCGTGTCCGCGTCGGGGCTCTCCGCGCGGTTCCGCTCCGTCATGTCAGCCATCGGCGTACGTCCTTTCGGTCGTCCCCTCCCCCACAGTAAGCGGGGTTGCGGGGACATGCGCCGGGGATGCGGCAGGCTGGAGCAATGACGGCAGACCGGTGGACGCAAGGGGCACAGCAGCGGCTCGGGCTCGGCAGAGTACTGCCCCTCGGCCTCCCGCACGACGGCGCGTGGATCGCGGAGGGGGCGGCCGACTCGGTTCTGCGGCGCGCGGCGGAACCCGTGCACGGGGTGCGCCTCGGCACGCTCCGGATCTCGCTCGCCGACCCGGACGAGGTGTACGACCCCGCCGTGCCGCCCCCGCCCGGCGCGCTACCGCCCGGTCCCCTGCGCATTCACGCCGAGTTCAAGACCTCGGCCGACCCCACGGCCCCGGGCGCCGAGCCACTCCCGACGACTGCGGCTCGCCTGCGCCTGGCCCTGGCCGCGGCGGCGGCGGAGCGACTGGGCCTGACGGTCACGGAGGTGGACCTGCGGGCCACGGGGTTGGTGGAGGAGGGCGGGGCTCCCGTCGCCGTACGCCCTGACGACGTACGAGAGGCCCCCGATCCGACGGACCCCGACGAGGCACGGGCGGCGACCGCCGCCCTCTCCGTTCCGGGCGTTACCCATCTGACGAACGCCCTGGGCCACCCCGTCCACATCACCGACCTCTCCGGCGGGGAGACGTCCCTGCCGCGCCGCCATGTCCGCGTCGAACTGGCGGTGACGGCGGAGGAGCGGACCGTCGATGTGGCCAGGGCCGTCAGAGCGGCGGTCACGCGCGCACTGCCCGACGGCCCGTCGGTGGCCGTAGTGGTAACCGCCGTTCACTGAAGGAGCGTCCCTATAGGGGCGGGGGCTGTGACATGTGCGGCTCCGGCGCGTGGGCGCAAGCAGCCCCCACGACCCGCAGCCCAAAGACAATCTCAGTCCCCCACCCCGGCGAGGTCCCGAAGCCTCCTAGCCTGCGCGGCACGCTCGGCGACACGCTGCTCCTCGTACGTACGGTCCTGCGCCCCGCGCAAAAGGGCCTTCGTCTCGATGACGGCGTCTCGCGGCGCGGCCAGCAGGGCCGACGCCAAGTCACGGACCGCGTCCTCAAGCTGGCCGCCGGGCACCGCGAGGTTGGCGAGCCCGCTCCGCTCGGCCTCCTCGGCCGACACAAAGCGACCCGTCGCGCAGATTTCGAGTGCGCGGGCGTATCCCACGAGGCTCACCAGCGGATGCGTCCCCGTGAGGTCGGGCACCAGCCCCAGGCTGGTCTCGCGCATGGCGAACTGCACGTCGTCCGCGACGACGCGCAGATCACAGGCGAGCGCGAGCTGGAATCCCGCACCGACGGCATGCCCCTGCACGGCGGCGATGGACACGATGTCGCTGCGCCGCCACCAGGTGAACGCCTCCTGGTACTCGGCGATGGTCCCGTCGAGCTCGGCGTCGGAGCCCCGAGCGAGGTCGATGAACGACGGTTCCCCGTCGAACCCCTCGGGCGTGAACGCCTGTCGGTCGAGCCCCGCGGAGAAGGACTTGCCCTCGGCGCGCAGGACGACCACCCGGACGGAGCCCGGCAGTGACCGTCCGGCTTGCGCCAACGCCCGCCACAGAGCAGGACTTTGGGCGTTGCGCTTGGCCGGGTTGGTCAGCGTCACCGTGGCGATCGCGTCGTCGAGGGTGAGCCGTACGCCGTCCTTGTCGAATACCGGGTCGAGCGAAGCCATGGGGCGCCTCCGATGAATGCGGTCGGATCAGATGCGTACCTCATGAGGAACACGAGGGACACACCTAAGTGACTGCACAGTAACCACCCGGTCGGTCACCCGACCGACCGGGTGGTCACCACCGAAGCCGATGGGGACGCCCGGCCTCAGGCCGAGGCGGCCTTCTTGCCCCGCGTCGCTCCGCCACGCCCTCGGAGCGTGACGCCCGATTCGCTGAGCATCCGGTGCACGAAGCCATACGAGCGGCCGGTTTCTTCGGCCAGCGCCCGGATGCTCGCACCGGAGTCGTACTTCTTCTTCAGGTCTGCCGCGAGCTTGTCGCGCGCGGCGCCGGTCACCCGGCTGCCCTTCTTCAGAGTCTCGGCCACCCGTGCCTCCTCATGGGAAGTGCGCTCTGGACTCTCATGATCACCCCTCCCGGGCCTCATGGCCACCCATTCGGCAAGGTCCGTAAGACAAGGTTTTGACGACAGGAGCCCGTCCCCACGAGTGGAATAACGGGTTCCGGCTGTCGTCGTCCGTGCGCCCGAACGGGTTCTTGCGCGAAGTGCCTGGTCAGCGACGCGAGACGGCCGAGCCCTTGGGAATAAAGGGCTCGGCCGCGAAATCGATGTAGGACACACCTCGGTACGAGGAGATCTCACACAGATGATGGATCACGGATCGGCCGAATGATCCATACGCAGTGGATCAGTCATTCGATCAAGCCCCGCTGACACGCCCGGGGCCCGGGTCTCGGTTTATGCCAGCGCGACCAGATCCGCGTAGTCGGCGCCCCACAGGTCCTCGACGCCGTCCGGCAGCAGGATGATCCGCTCCGGCTGGAGCGCCTCGACGGCGCCCTCGTCGTGGGTGACGAGGACGACGGCGCCCTTGTAGGTGCGCAGCGCGCCGAGGATCTCCTCGCGGCTGGCCGGGTCGAGGTTGTTCGTCGGCTCGTCGAGGAGGAGGACGTTCGCGGAGGAGACCACGAGGGTGGCGAGAGCGAGCCGCGTCTTCTCGCCGCCGGAGAGGACGCCGGCGGGCTTGTCGACGTCGTCGCCGGAGAACAGGAACGAGCCGAGCGTCTTGCGGACCTGGACGAGGTCGAGGTCGGGGGCGGCGGAGCGCATGTTCTCCAGGACCGTGCGCTCGGGGTCGAGGGTCTCGTGCTCCTGCGCGTAGTAGCCGAGCTTGAGGCCGTGGCCCTCGACGACCTCGCCGGTGTCGGGCGTCTCGACGCCGCCGAGGAGGCGGAGGAGGGTCGTCTTCCCGGCGCCGTTCAGGCCCAGGATCACGACGCGGGAGCCCTTGTCGATGGCCAGGTCGACATCGGTGAAGATTTCCAGCGAGCCGTACGACTTCGACAGACCCTCGGCCATGAGCGGGGTCTTGCCGCAGGGCGCGGGCTCGGGGAAGCGCAGTTTGGCGACCTTGTCCGAGACCCGTACCGCGTCGAGCCCGGCGAGCAGCCGGTCGGCGCGCTTGGCCATGTTCTGCGCGGCGACCGTCTTGGTGGCCTTGGCGCGCATCTTGTCGGCCTGCGAGTGCAGCACGGCGGCCTTCTTCTCGGCGTTCTGCCGCTCGCGCTTACGGCGCTTCTCGTCGGCCTCGCGCTGCTGCTGGTAGAGCTTCCAGCCCATGTTGTAGACGTCGATCTGGGCGCGGTTGGCGTCCAGATAGAAGACCTTGTTGACGACCGTCTCGACGAGGTCGACGTCGTGGGAGATCACGATGAAGCCGCCGCGGTACGTCTTCAGGTAGTCGCGCAGCCAGACGATCGAGTCGGCGTCGAGGTGGTTCGTGGGCTCGTCGAGCAGCAGCGTGTCCGCGTCCGAGAAAAGGATGCGGGCCAGCTCGATACGGCGGCGCTGACCACCGGAGAGCGTGTGCAGGGGCTGACCGAGCACCCGGTCCGGCAGGTTGAGCGCGGCGGCGATGGTGGCGGCCTCGGCCTCGGCGGAGTACCCGCCCTTGGTGAGGAACTCCGTCTCCTGGCGCTCGTACTGCCGCATGGCCTTCTCGCGGGTGGCGCCCGAGCCGCCCGCGATGCGCTGCTCGTTCTCGCGCATCTTGCGGATCAGGGTGTCCAGGCCGCGCGCGGAGAGGATGCGGTCACCGGCGAGTATGTCGAGGTCGCCGGTGCGCGGGTCCTGCGGCAGATAGCCGACCTCGCCGGAGCGGGTGACGTTGCCGGCGGCGGGGACGCCCTGGCCTGCGAGGACCTTGGTGAGCGTCGTCTTGCCCGCGCCGTTGCGGCCGACCAGACCGATGCGGTCGCCCTTGGCGATGCGGAAGGTGGCGGACTCGATGAGGAGGCGGGCGCCGGCGCGCAGCTCGATACCGGAGGCGGAGATCACGGACAGACTCCAGGGCAGGGTCGTTGGCGGGATGGACGGCTGAGGACGTTCCCGCCGTCTAGTGCGCGAGGAGAATGGCCATGGGCCAAGTCTAACGGGGTCGTGCAACCACTTTTCCGATGTGCGGGTGTTCGGCACTGTGACGCTCGTTGCCCAGCGGCGTCCGGTCCGGGGTGATCCTGCCCAGGTCGTCCACGGCGATGATCTCGCCGGTCCAGTTGTCGGTGGCGGCACAGGGCTGCGCGATGAGCAGCGCCCTGTGGTGACGCACCGCGCGCGCGGGAGCGAAGGCGCAGCCGAGGCGGGCGGGCAGCACCCAGCGCAGATCGCCGTCAGCGATGCGGTACGCGGCGATGCGCCGCGGGGTGACGACGGCCAGCATGCGGGGGCCGAGGCTGCGCAGCACGCCCGCTCTCCCGTGGGCCGCCAGCCACGGGGCTGCCCCGGGAAGGGCCCGGTGCCAGCGCGCCGCGCTGCCGCCGCCGGGCTCAGTGGCCGTGGCGGTAGCGGTGGCGGTGACCAGTCCGTCGTCCCAGAGCGCGATCGCGTCCCCGCGCGCGTGGAGCACGTCCAGCGGGTGCCGGCCCTTTCGCGCGTACGCCCACAGGGGACGCCCGGTCGCTTGGTCGTACGCCTCGACGGTGATCCCCGTCCTCCGCAGCGCGGGCCGCCGGTCGTGCTCCACGCGCGCGTGGACGGTGAGGTGGTCTCCGTAGGGTGCCGGGCGGACCCGGTGCGCTGCCGCGAGGAGGGGGGCTGCCAGAAGGAGGGCGAGGACGGCGGGCAGGACACGGCGCAGGGCGCGGTGCGGGGCGGGGTCCTGGTGGGGCGCTCGGGGCCCGGGGTCCCGGTGGGGCGCTCGCGGCGGTGTCCTCGGGATGGGTGCGGGCTCGGCGGGCGTGTGCTGGGGGCGTCGGGCGAGGGTGTCCGGGGCCGTCACCTGGATCGGCGGAACGGCCACCGTGCCCCCCTTCGCCACCACAGCCCATGGATCAGGCGCAGAGCTTAGACGCGGGTGGGCGGAAGGGCTCTCGGGACACGGCGGACGGGGTCGAGCGCGTCCCCCGTTCGGACCTCCGTCCGGGCCGCGCTGCTGGGGGCGTATGAGGATGGCGCCACGGAGCGACGTACGGCAGACAGGGATGTGCCATGCAGTTCGACGACGACGCCGACCTGGACACCTCCGAGGTGCAGGATGTGCGCGGCAGTCGAATCCCCGGCGGCAGGGCGACCGTCGGCGGTGGCGTCGCCGGGCTGATCGCCCTTCTCCTCGCGCTGTTCTTCGGAATCGGTCCCGACCAGCTCGGACTGTCCTCCGGCAGTGACCCTCCCGCGGCGAGCGCCTACTCGCTCGCGCAGGTCCAGCAGTCCTGCAAGAAGGGACGGGACGCCAACGCCCAGGAGGACTGCCGCATGGTGGCGGTGGTCAACAGCGTCCAGACCTACTGGACGCAGGAGTTCGCCCGCCGCGGCGGCACCTACACGCGGTCCCCGACGGTCTTCTTCAGCAGCCGGGTCGGCACGGCGTGCGGCACCGCGACGTCCGCCGTCGGGCCCTTCTACTGCCCCGGCGACCGCAAGGTCTATCTGGACCTGGGCTTCTTCGACGAGCTGCGCACCGAGTTCGGCTCCAGCGGCGGACCGTTCGCGCAGGCCTACGTGGTGGCGCACGAGTACGGGCACCATGTGCAGGACCTGATTGGGACGCTGGCCCGGTCCCAGGACGGTGTGACCGGCGCGGACAGCAACTCGGTGAAGGGGGAGCTGCAGGCCGACTGCTACGCGGGTGTGTGGGCGCGGCAGGCGACGACCGCCAGGAACGACGCGACCGGCAAGGCGCTGCTGACCAGTCTCAGGGACGCCGACATCCGCGACGGTCTGGACGCGGCGGCTGCCGTCGGCGACGACCGGGTCCAGGAGAGGTTCCAGGGCCGGGTGACCCCGGAGACCTGGACGCACGGCTCCGCCGAGCAACGGCAGCAGTGGTTCTACCAGGGCTTCACCAGCGGCGACATGGCTCAGTGCAACACGTTCCGCTGAGAGCGACGGCGGGCGGCCCGCGCTCGACGGGCGTTGTCAGTGCCCGGTGCCAGACTGGGCAGCGAATCGGATTCAGGCGGCGAGACGAGAGGGAGTGATCGGCATGGCAGGCTTGGACGGCGGGCGCCCGAGCATCTACCCGACGCTGCTGTACGCGGACGCGAAGGCAGCGGTCAGGCAGCTCACAGAGGCCTTCGGCTTCACCGAACTGTCGGTGTACGAGGGCGAGGACGGCTTGGTGATGCACGCCGAACTGGTGCAGGGCAACGGCGCCGTGATGCTCGGTTCCAAGGGCCGCGGCGGCCGCTTCGACGAGGCGATGAAGGGCGCGGGCCCCTGCGGGGTGTACATCGTCGTGGACGACGTCGACGCACACCACCGGCGGGCCGTGGACCACGGCGCGGAGATCCTGATGCCCCCGACGGACCAGGACTACGGCTCACGGGACTACATGGCCCGGGACATCGAGGGCAACATCTGGAGCTTCGGCACGTACGCCCCGGAGATAGCGGCGTAGGGCCCGTCCGCTCCCCGCTCAGCTGCCCCCGGTGTGCACCTGGAAGGCGGCACGGCGTACGGCCTTGGCGAGGGCCGGGTCCGGATGGGCGGCGGCGAGTGCGACCAGGACCTGCACGGTGCGCGGGTGCCCGACGGCGCGCACCTCGTCGAGGAGCGCGGGCACGGTGGGCTGCACGGCGGACTCGAGGTGCCGTACGAGAAGCGGGGCCTCGCCGTGGTCGGCGACGGCGGCCGCGGTGTCCACCCACAGCCAGGTGGCCTCCTGACGGGTGAGCACCTCGTGGGCGTCCTCGGGGTCGTGACCGTCGTGCTCGGCGAGCCACAGCAGGGCGTAGGGGCGCAGCGAGGTCTCCTCGGCGACGGCGCGCACATCGGGCTCCGCGGGGGCGCCGACCACGCGCAGGGCCTCGAAGGCGAGGCCGCGGGTGAGGGCGTCCTCGCCGCGGGCGGCGTCGATCAGTTCGGTGACGGCGCTGCCCACGGGACGGGCGGCGAGCCAGGCGCGGTACTCGGCGCGGGCCGCGTTCGGGCGCAGCTGGGCGCAGCCGCGGAGCATGTCCTCGGCGGGCTGCTCGATGTTCCCGGCGGGGCTCTGCGCGGCGACGCAGATCTGCTCCAGCTTGACCCAGACCGCCCAGCTGCCCAGCGGGGTGAGGGTGGCCTGGCCGTCGCCGTAGGTGAGGGCACCTACCGAGGCGAGGGCGTGCAGGGCCCAGTCGAGGAGCGGGGCGAGGGGGGCGTCCGCGACCTCGGCGGTCTCCTGGGCCGGCTCCGGCCGGGGGCCGTACGGGATTTCGCAGCGCTCGGTGCGCAGCTCCGTGACGCGCTGTTCGAGGAGGTCGAGGAGTTGCTCCACGGGGACGGGCCCCGCGGAGAGCTGGAGGAAGGAGAGCACCTGAGGCATCGAGGAGACGACCTCGGCGACTGCGGCGGGCTCGCGGTCCGCGGGTTCCGGATAGGCGAGCGACCAGGCGTCGAAGAAGGCGACCCAGCCGCGCAGGACGGCGCTGTCGTCGCGGTTCCAGGCCCGCAGCCGCCAGCCCGGGCGGGCGCTGTCCCCGTGCACCTCGATGAGGCCCGCCAGGCGTGCGGTGTCCCAGTCGGCGCGGACCTGAGCCCGGGTCAGCCCCAGGTCGGCGGCGGCCCGTTCAGCGGTGGCGTCGGAGAGGGCGCCCTTCCCGTCGGGGGCCGCGCCGTCGCGCCCCGGGCGCAGGGCGGCGTCGGCCCAGCGGGCGACACGGGCCGCGTCGGCCAGGCCGGTGCGCGCCATACGGGCCAGTTCCGCGGGCGGCGGTGTGCCCTCGGGAGGCCTCGGTGCGGGGCGGCGCGTGCGGCGCTGGGTCACCGCTCGGGGGGCGGCGGCCAGGGGCCGCGGGCTGACGAGTCGGAGCCTGGAGTCGCGCGGGTTACGGGACGTCACAGGTGCAGTCTTCCGGTTGACAGTCCGAAAACCCAAACGGAATGTCACGGCAGGCGACAGGGGTGGTGGACGCGGAGCCTTCTCGGGGCGCTCGGCAGCTGGGAAGGAGCCCCCGCGAGAGTTGTTCAAGACCGAACCGGAAGCGCGCCCTCGGGTGCGCCGGGGGCCTGGTGCGGCAGGGCGCGCCGGCTTACATGAGGGGGGTGAGGAAGCGGCGCAGGGCCTCTTCGTAGGCCGCCGGGTCGGCGTTCCACATGGCGCCGTGCTGGGCCTGCGGAACGGTGTACAGGGTGACCAGGTTCGGGCGGCGCTCGGCGAGGCGGCGGGAGAGGCCCCAGGGGGCGATGGTGTCGTCCGGGCCGTGCACCACCAGGGTGGGCACCTTGAGGTGGTCGGGGCGTGCGGCGTTCTCGATGCGGTCGCCGTGCAGGCCCGTGCGGCCCTGCGCGGCGCGCACCGCGAGGGGCAGCAGGGCGCTGGGGGTGCCGCGGGCCGTGGCGAGGGCGCGCAGCGTGGTCTCCCAGCTGAGGACGGGCGAGTCCAGGACGAGCCCGGTGATCCGGTCGCGCAGCGCGGAGTGCGCGGCGGCGCGCAGGGCCATGGTGGCGCCGGTGGACCAGCCGAACAGGATGACCCGCTCGGCGCCGTACCGCACGGCGTACCGGATGGCGGCGTCCAGGTCCCGCCACTCGGTCTCGCCGAGGTGGTTCAGGCCGTCCTGGGAGCGGGGTGCGCCGAGGTCGCCCCGGTAGGCGAGGTCGAGTACGGGGAAGTGGCGGCTGTTCAGGAACTCCATGACGTTCATGGGGTGTTCGCGGGTGGTGGCCAGGCCGTGCACGGTGATCACCCAGGTGTCCCGGACCGCGGGCACGAACCAGGCGGGCAGTGTGCCCAGTTCGCCGGGGATGTCCACGTCGGCGTGCTCCAGGCCGAGGGCGGCGCTCGGGTTGCCGATGTGCAGGTTCGGGGTGAACCACACCTTGTCGCCGGGTTCGAGGGCACCGTGGCTGACCCGTTCCAGGCGGCGTACGACCGTGTCGGCGGGGTGCGGAGTGGCGTTCATGACCGGGCCGACGACCGCGTGGGTGCCGTCGCCGGCGAGGCCGTAGATGCCGGGGCGCTGGGATGCCAGGTCCCGGGTGAGGATGATCCCGCCCGCCGTCGTGGCGTGCACGGTGAGCCGGGGCTCGGTGGGCAGTGGCCTGCCGGGCTGCGCCTTCAGCGCGGCGTCGCTCGCGAACCGGCCCGCCGCCACGGAGGCTGCGCCCGCGGCTATGGCTACGGTGACGGCTGCGGCCGTCGCTCTGACAGTGCGCACGGGTTCAGTCTCCCGGGGCAGCCCGCTATCGGCCAGCGGGAGGAGCTTGAATGTTGTCCCCGGCCAGGATCGGGGATTTCCCGGAGAGATCGCGGCGCACCGCAGGATCGCCACGGCGTTCGCCTTCGGCGGGGCGGCTCCCTCTCACCCCGCTCGGGACAAACGCAGCCCCGCCGACCCCGGAACACCGGACCGCACGGCTAAGGCCGCTGGCCGTAGGTGCTCAGACGGGCCCCCGCCTCGTTCACCTGCTGTGTCGACAGCAGCGTGGGGGTCAGGCCCGGGACGGCGGAGGACAGGAGCCAGACGCGGGACATCCATTCCAGTTGGGCGGTGCGGTCGTAGGCCTGGGACAGGGTCGCGCCGTAGGCGATGGTGCCGTGGTTCTGGAGGAGGCAGGCCGTGCGGTCGGCGAGGGCCCGGAGCATGTTCTCGGCCAACTCCGGAGTGCCGTACGTCGCATAAGGGGCAACGCGGACCGGTCCGCCGAGGGCGCCTGCCATGTAGTGGATCAGTGGGAGCTCGGGGACGAGGGTCGAGACGGCCGTCGCGTGCGCGGCGTGGGTGTGGACCACGGCGCGCGCGTCGGTCGCGCGGTAGATCGCGAGATGCATCGGCAGTTCGCTCGTCGGAAGGAGCGAACCGAGCACCCGCCGGCCGTCCAGGTCGACGCCCACGACGTCGTCGGGCGTCAGCCGGTCGTACGGCACTCCCGTGGGCGTGACCAGGACGGTGCCGCCGACGCGTACCGACACATTGCCCGACGTACCGACGACCAGTCCGTCGGCCACCGTCCGGCGGGCCGTCGCGACGAGCTCGTCCCATGCCCGCTCCACCGCGTCCCGCGCGCCCCTTCCGCCCAACTCGCCCCGCTCCCCCGCACCCTGCGCGTCCCCCCGTGCGTCCCGTCCGTCCCGCCGCTGCTCAGCCATGCCGTGATCCTGCCAGGCGCGGACGTCAACGCGCCGCAGGCGAGGGCACTCTAGGGCGGAAGCCGGGCGTCCGTAAGGTCGCATATGGGCATACATCCCCCTCTGTCGGTGATTGGCTGGCGATCGACGGGCATCGGCCGAACTACCAGTAATCTCTGGGGGATTTGTCGTGCACGTCGCCATTCCGGGGGGAAATATGGCCCGTGATCACACACCGTTCCGCCACCGTGCCCGCGTCACCGCGGCGGCGGCCGTCGTGGCGGCGCTCACCGCCGGGGGGACCGCCCTCAGCGCGCTTCCGGCCGAGGCCGCGGGCAAACCCAAGGGGCACGACGTCTCCTCGCACCAGAAGAACGTCGACTGGCAGAGCGCGAAAGCAAAGGGCGCCCGGTTCGTCTATGTGAAGGCGACCGAGTCCCACACCTACCGCAACCCGTACTTCAGCCGGCAGTACAACGGGGCACGCACCGCGGGCATCCTCCACGGCGCCTACCACTTCGCGGTCCCGGACAAGTCGTCCGGCGCCACCCAGGCCGCGTACTTCGTGCGCAACGGCGGCGCCTGGCGCGCGGACGGCTGGACGCTGCCGCCCGCGCTGGACATCGAGTACAACCCCTACAGCAAGCACAAGTGCTACGGCCTGAGCAAGGCCGGGATGGTGAAGTGGATCAAGACATTCAGCGACGAGGTCAAGCGGGAGACCGGCCGCCGGCCGGTGATCTACACGACCGCGCACTGGTGGAACACCTGCACCGGCGCCAGCCGCGCCTTCGCCGCGAATCACGCCCTGTGGCTGGCCCGCTACGACGCGGCGGACGCGGGGGCACTGCCCGGCGGCTGGTCGTACTGGACGTTCTGGCAGTACGACAACAGCGGCGCCCTGCCGGGTGACCAAAATCTCTTCAACGGATCCCTGACCGGGCTGAAGCGGCTCGCGAGGGGCTAGAAGCCGGGACCGGAGCCCGATATTCCGCCTTCGTTCGAGGCGCGGGGCCGCCCCTCCGACGCAAGCGGAGGGGTGGTCCACCCATTGAGACACCCCACCGCCCGACCCAGTTCATCTTCCGTTCACCCAGGTTGCCTACGGTCCACGTGCCACTGACGTCAAACAGAAGCCTGGGTAAATGGAACACATCACGCTCCTCCTCGGAATCGTGATCGTCACCGCTCTCGTGTTCGATTTCACGAACGGTTTCCACGACACTGCCAACGCGATGGCGACGACCATCTCGACCGGCGCTCTGAAGCCCAAGACGGCGGTGGCCATGTCCGCCGTGCTGAATCTCGTCGGTGCGTTCCTCTCCGTGGAGGTCGCCAAGACGATCTCCGGCGGAATCATCAACGAAGAGGGCATTCGCACCGAAGTGATCTTCGCGGCGCTCGTCGGCGCCATCCTGTGGAATCTGCTGACCTGGCTGCTGGGTCTGCCCTCCAGCTCCTCCCACGCGCTCTTCGGCGGACTGATCGGCGCCGCGGTCATGTCGGCCGGCTGGTCGTCAGTGAACGGCTCGACCGTCGTCACCAAGGTGCTGATCCCCGCGGTCGCCGCGCCGATCGTGGCCGGACTCGCCGCGATGCTGGCCACCCGGCTGACGTACAAGATCGGCGGGCGGGCCGAGGAGAAGGCGACCGCCAAGGGCTATCGCGCGGGGCAGATCGCCTCCGCGGGGCTGGTCTCCCTCGCCCACGGCACGAACGACGCGCAGAAGACCATGGGCATCATCACCCTCGCCCTGGTCACCGGCGGTGTCATCGCCCCGGGCTCGAACCCTCCCAGCTGGGTCATCGTCTCGGCCGGTATGGCCATCGCGCTCGGCACCTACCTGGGCGGCTGGCGCATCATCCGCACCATGGGCAAGGGCCTCACCGACCTCGCGCCGCCGCAGGGCTTCGCCGCCCAGACCAGCGCCGCGACGGCCATCCTGGCCTCCTCGCACATCGGCTTCTCGCTCTCCACCACCCAGGTCTGCTCGGGCGCCGTGATGGGCTCGGGCGTCGGCCGCAAGGGCGCCGTCGTCCGCTGGTCGACCGCGACCCGCATGTTCGTGGCGTGGGGCCTGACGCTGCCCGCCGCCGGTCTGGCCGGCGCGAGCGCCGAGTTCCTGACCAAGCAGGGCGCGTGGGGCATCGCCCTCACGGGCGTGCTGCTGGTGGCCGGTGCCGGCACCATCTGGAAGCTCTCCCGCCGCCGGCCCGTCACGGTCGACAACGTCAACGACGTCACCGCCGAGCCCGCGGGCGTCGTCACCACGGCGATCGCCGCCGTCAGCCCGCCGCCGGCCGGTTCGATCGCCACGGCCGACACCGACCTGAAGACCACCATCCCGGCCCCGGACGCGGAGCCCACCCGCCCGGCCACGGTGTAAGGAACGAACAGCATGAACATCGACTGGGCAGCCCTCGCCTCCGTCTTCGGCGTCAGCCTCGTGGCCACCGTCTCCCTCGTCGGCCTCTTCACCCTCGGCATCGTCAGCCTGTCCAAGCGCGAGTCGGCCTCGACTCGGGGCGGCTCCGTGGCCCTCGCGACCACCGGCGCCTACGCCTGCTTCGCGGCCTGCGCGGCGGCGGTGGCGTACGGGATCTTCATCATTGTCGGCAAGTGAGCCGAACCAAGTAGCCCAAAACGGGCATCACTTCAGGTGGGGTGCGGGACGGAACATCGTCCCGCACCCCACCCGCATGTGGGCCTTCGCACACTCTCCCCCCGCAGGTCAACAGCAAGTTGACGGGTGTTCCGGCCCCGTGGTGGACTGCCGGAGCCAAGTACGGCGGCATGAGAGGAAGCCGGTGTGAGTCCGGCGCGGTCCCGCCACTGTCACCGGGGAATGACGTTCCCGGGAGCCAGGAACTCTCACCGCCGGTCTCGTCGAACCAGGGCGTGGACACCCTGAGTGAGGACATATCGCCATGCGCGGCTGCCCAAGTGCCCTGCCAACGAAGCGAACGACGGCGCAGCCCGACCTGACGGTCGGCTGAACCGATGCGTGCCGATCGCGTCTTCGCGTACGGCGCCGCCGCCGGCCTCCTCGGTGACCTGCTGCTCGGCGATCCCCGCCGGGGGCATCCGGTCGCCGCGTTCGGGCGGGCCGCGTCAGAGGTGGAGCGGGTGTTGTGGCGGGACCACCGTGGGTGGGGCGCGCTGCACACCACCGTGTGCGTGGGCGGCGCCACCGGCCTCGCCACGCTCGCGAGTCGTTGCGTACGTCCCTCTCGGGCCGCCTCCGTCGCGCTGACCGCCGCCGCCACCTGGGCCGTCGTCGGCGGGACCTCCCTCGGGCGTGAGGCGCGGGCGATCGGCGACGCGCTCGCCGTCGGTGATGTCGAGGCCGCCCGGCAACGGCTGCCGCATCTGTGCGGGCGCGACCCCCAGACACTGGACTCCGACGGCATCGCGCGTGCCGTCGTCGAGTCCGTCGCCGAGAACACCTCCGACGCCGTGGTGGGGGCCCTGGCGTGGGGGGCCGTCGCGGGTGTGCCGGGGCTCGTGGCCTTTCGTGCCGTGAACACGCTGGACGCCATGGTCGGGCACAGGTCCCCCAAGTACCGGCGGTACGGGTGGGCTTCCGCGCGGCTCGACGACGTGGCGGGATGGCCGGGGGCCCGGCTGACCGCCGTGCTCGCGACCGTGGCCGGGGGCGATCCGCGGGGCGCCGTGCGCGCCTGGCGCGCGGACGCCGGCAAGCATCCGAGTCCCAACGCCGGGCCCGTGGAGGCCTCGTTCGCGGGGGCGCTCGGGGTGCGGCTCGGCGGGACGCTCTCATACGGGGGCCGGGTCGAGCACCGGCCCGTACTCAATGCCGAAGGGCGGCCCGTGTCGGTCGCCGACATCGAGCGGGCCGTCCGGCTGTCGCGGCGCGTGAGCCTGCTCGCGCTCGCCGTGTGCGCCGTCGGACGGACGCTTTCCAAGGGGGCCACCTCATGAGCGGCGGACTGCTCATCGCCGGGACCACCTCCGACGCCGGCAAGAGCGTCGTCACGGCGGGGATCTGCCGGTGGCTGGTGCGCCAGGGCGTCAAGGTCGCCCCCTTCAAGGCGCAGAACATGTCCCTCAATTCCTTCGTCACGCGCGAAGGTGCCGAGATCGGCCGCGCGCAGGCCATGCAGGCGCAGGCCGCACGCGTGGAGCCCAGCGCGCTCATGAATCCCGTGCTGCTCAAGCCGGGCAGCGACCGGAGCAGTCAGGTCGTGCTCATGGGCAAGCCCGTGGGCGAGATGAGCGCGCGCGGCTACCACGGCGGACGGCAGGAGGCGCTGCTCGGGACCGTGCTGGAGTGCCTCGCCGAGTTGCGGGGCACGTATGACGCGGTGATCTGTGAGGGGGCCGGCAGTCCGGCCGAGATCAATCTGCGGCGCACCGACATCGTGAACATGGGGATCGCCCGGAACGCACGACTGCCCGTGCTCGTCGTCGGTGACATCGACCGCGGTGGCGTGTTCGCCTCCTTCTTCGGGACGGTCGCGCTGCTGAGCGCGCAGGACCAGGAACTCGTCGCGGGGTTCCTCGTCAACAAGTTCCGCGGGGATGTCTCCCTGCTGGAGCCGGGGCTCGACATGCTGCACGACCTCACCGGGCGACCCTCGTACGGCGTGCTGCCCTTCCGGCACGGCCTGGGCATCGACGAGGAGGACGGACTCCGGGTCTCACTGCGAGGTGCCGTGCGGGAGTCCGTGGTCGCACCGCCCGCCGGTGAGGACGTCCTGCGGGTCGCCGTCTGCGCGATACCCCTCATGTCCAACTTCACCGACGTGGACGCGCTGGCCGCCGAGCCGGGCGTGGTGGTGCGGTTCGTGGACCGGGCCGAGGAGCTGGCGGACGCCGACCTCGTCGTCGTACCCGGGACCCGGGGCACGGTGAAGGCGTTGGAGTGGCTGCGGGAGCGGGGACTCGCGGACGCCCTCGCGCGCAGGGCCGCCGAGGGGCGGCCGGTTCTCGGTATCTGCGGTGGCTTCCAGGTCCTCGGCGAGCACATCGAGGACGAGGTGGAAAGCCGTCAAGGTCATGTCGAGGGTCTCGGACTCCTCCCCGTACGCGTGCGGTTCGCGCGCGAGAAGACCCTGACGCGGCCGGTCGGCGAGGCTCTCGGCGAGCGGGTCGAGGGATACGAGATCCACCACGGCGTCGCCGACGTCACGGGAGGAGAGCCCTTCCTCGATGGCTGCCGGGTCGGCGCCGTCTGGGGCACCCACTGGCACGGCTCGCTGGAGTCGGACGGATTCCGGCGGGCCTTCCTGCGCGAGGTGGCGGCCGCCGCGGGCCGCCGCTTCGTACCGGCCGCCGACACGTCGTTCGCGGCGCTGCGCGAGCAGCAGTTGGACCGGCTCGGCGATCTGATCGAGGAACACGCGGACACGGACGCGCTGTGGCGGCTCATCGAGTCGGGCGCGCCGCAAGGACTGCCTTTCATTCCACCGGGAGCGCCCGCATGAGCACAGTGTTGTTGTTGTCGACCGCCGACACGGATCTGCTGGCGGCCCGTGCCTCCGGCGCCCCGTACCGCATCGGTAATCCGACCCGGGTGGAGGTCGCGGAGGAGCTGCCCGCGCTCATCGAGGGCGCGGACATCGCCGTCGTACGACTCCTGGGCGGCAAGCGTGCCTGGGAGGAGGGCCTGAACCAGCTGCGGGCCTCGGGCATCCCGACCGTCCTGCTCGGCGGGGAGTCCGTCCCGGACGCCGAGTTGATGGCCGAGTCGTCGGTGCCCGCCGGCGTGGTGGCGGAGGCGCTGCGCTACCTCGTCGAGGGCGGCCCGGACAACCTCACCGAATTGGCCCGGTTCCTGTCCGACACCGTGCTGCTCACCGGCGAGGGCTTCGAGGAGCCGCGGAAGATGCCAGAGTACGGCGTCCACGGCGAGCGCGCGTACATCGAGGGCCGTCCGACCGTCGGTGTGCTCTTCTACCGGGCTCATCAGCTCAGCGGCAACACCGCCTTCGTCGACACGCTGTGCGACGCGATCGAGGCGCGCGGCGCCAACGCCCTCGCCGTGTACTGCGGTTCGCTGCGCGGCGCGGACGCGGGCCTGTACGAAATCCTCCAGAAGGCCGACGCGCTGGTCGCCACCGTGCTCGCGGCGGGCGGCACGCACGCCTCCCAGGCGTCCGCGGGCGGCGACGAGGAGGCCTGGGACATCGGTGCGCTCGCCGACCTCAACATCCCTGTGCTGCAGGGGCTTTGCCTGACCTCGTCGAAGAACACCTGGGCCGAGTCGGACGCCGCCCTGTCCCCCATGGACGCGGCGATGCAGGTCGCGATCCCGGAGTTCGACGGACGGCTCATCACCGTGCCGTTCTCCTTCAAGGAGCAGGGTCCCGACGAGGTGCCGGTGTACGTCGCCGACCCGGAGCGGGCCGCGCGCGTCGCCGGAATCGCCGTACGGCACGCCCGGTTGAAGCACAAGCCGAACGAGGAGAAGAAGCTCGCGCTCGTCTTCACCGCCTACCCCACCAAGCACTCGCGGGTCGGCAACGCGGTCGGTCTCGACACGCCCGCGTCGGCCGTACGGGTCCTGGACGCGCTGCGGGGCGCCGGATACAGCCTCTCCGCATACCCCGACCAAGGCGACGAGTTGATCCACCGGCTCATCCAGGCGGGCGGCCACGACGTCGAGTGGCTCACCGAGGACCAGCTGGCCGCCGCGCCCGCGCGGGTGCCGCTCGCCGACTACCAGGCATGGTTCGACACACTCGAGCCGGGGCTGCGGGACGGGATGCTCGAGGCATGGGGCGAGCCTCCGGGCTCCCTCTACGTCGACGGCGACGACATCGTGCTGGCCTGTCTCCAGTTCGGGAACGTCGTCGTGATGATCCAGCCGCCGCGCGGCTTCGGCGAGAACCCGATCGCGATCTACCACGACCCGGACATGCCGCCGTCGCACCACTACATGGCGGCGTACAGGTGGCTGGAGAACTCGTTCGGCGCCGACGCCATCATCCACATGGGCAAGCACGGCACGATGGAATGGCTGCCCGGCAAGGGACTCGGACTCAGCGGAGGCTGCGCGCCCGACGCCGTGCTCGGCGAACTCCCGCTCATCTACCCGTTCATCGTCAACGACCCCGGCGAGGGCACGCAGGCCAAGCGGCGCGGGCACGCCACGGTCGTCGACCACCTCGTACCGCCGATGGCGCGCGCGGACACGTACGGCGATCTGGCGAAGCTGGAGCAGCTCCTCGACGAGTACGCTCTCGTCTCCGACCTGGACCCGACGAAGGCCCCGGCCGTGCGCGCGCAGATCTGGACCCTGGTCAAGGCCGCGGAGCTTCACCATGACCTGCATATCGACGAGCAGCCGGACGACGGCGACTTCGACGAGTTCGTCATGCACATCGACGGCTATCTGTGCGAGATCAAGGACGTGCAGATCAGGGACGGTCTGCACATTCTCGGCGGCGGGCCGGAGGCCGAGCCGCGGGTGAACCTCGTGCTGGCCGTGCTGCGCGCCTCACAGGTGTGGGGCGGCGCGGCGAACGCGCTGCCGGGTCTTCGGGCCTGTCTCGCCGAGCACTTCGGCCTGGTCGAGAAGGAGCTGCTCGCCGAGCCGGGGGCGCCGGTGAAGGTGCCGGTGGAGCTGACGGACCTCGTCGAGGGACCGGCGCGGACCGGAGCCGACGCCATCGACCTGCTGGAGCAGCTGTGCCGCCGGATCGCGCAGGGCATGGAGGAGCGCGGCTGGGTGACGTCCGAGAGCACTGCTCTCGTAAGGGAGGTCCTGGGCCTCGAACTGCCCGACGCCGTCGCGGTGTTGGAGTTCGCATGCCGTGAGGTCGTGCCGCGGCTGGCCCGTACGACGGACGAGATCACCCACATCCTCCGTGCCCTGGACGGCGGTTACGTCCCGGCCGGCCCCTCGGGCTCGCCCACCCGCGGACTCGTCAACGTCCTGCCGACCGGCCGCAACTTCTACTCCGTCGACCCCAAGGCGATCCCGTCCAGGCTCAGTTGGGAGGTCGGTCAGTCCCTCGCCGACTCCCTGGTGCAGCGCTACCTCCAGGACACCGGCGAGTACCCGACGTCCGTCGGTCTGACGGTCTGGGGTACGTCCGCCATGCGCACGCAGGGCGACGACATCGCGGAGATCCTGGCGCTGCTCGGCTGCCGCCCGGTGTGGGACGACGCCTCCCGCCGGGTGACCGGCTTCGAGGTCGTCCCGCTCGACGAACTCGGCCGGCCGCGCATCGACGTCACCGTCCGGATCTCCGGCTTCTTCCGGGACGCGTTCCCGCACGTCGTCGGCCTCCTCGACGACGCGGTACGCGCGGTCGCCGAGCTGGACGAGCCCGCCGACCGGAACTACGTGCGCAAGCACGCCGACGAGGACACCGCCGAGCACGGCGACCGGCGGCGCGCGACGGCCCGTATCTTCGGCTCCAAGCCGGGAGCGTACGGCGCCGGTCTGCTCCCCCTCATCGACGCCCGCAACTGGCGCTCCGACGCCGACCTCGCCGAGGTGTACGCGGTGTGGGGCGGCTACGCGTACGGGCGCGGGCTCGATGGGCGGGCGGCGCGCGGCGACATGGAGACCGCGTTCAAGCGGATCGCCGTGGCGGCCAAGAACGTCGACACGCGTGAGCACGACCTCGTCGACGCCGACGACTACTTCCAGTACCACGGCGGCATGGTCGCCATGGTCCGGCACCTGACGGGGACCTCCCCGGAGGCGTACGTCGGCGACTCCGCCGTACCCGACCAGGTGAAGACCCGCACCCTCGGCGAGGAGACGCACCGCGTCTTCCGCGCCCGCGTCGTCAACCCGCGCTGGATGGCGGCGATGCGGCGGCACGGCTACAAGGGTGCCTTCGAGATGGCGGCGACCGTCGACTATCTCTTCGGGTACGACGCGACGGCCGGGGTCGTGGACGACTGGATGTACGAGAAGCTCAGCGCGGAGTACGTCTTCGACGCGGAGAACCGGGACTTCATGAAGAAGTCCAACCCGTGGGCGCTGCGCGGGATCACGGAACGCTTGCTGGAGGCCGCCGACCGGGGGCTGTGGGCCGAACCGGACGCGGACACGCTGGAGCGGCTGCGCGCCACCTATCTGGAGCTCGAAGGCGACTTGGAGGGCGACGACCAGTGAGTACTCCGTTTCCGTTCACGGCGGTGGTCGGCCAGGACGACCTGCGGCTCGCGCTGCTGCTGAACGCCGTCTCGCCGGCGGTGGGCGGCGTGCTGGTGCGCGGCGAGAAGGGCACCGCCAAGTCGACCGCCGTACGAGCCCTTTCGGCCCTCGTGCCGGAGGTGGACATCGTCGCCGGGTGCCGTTTCTCGTGCGCGCCCGCCGCACCCGATCCGGCGTGCCCGGACGGGCCGCACGAGCCCGGTGCCGGCGTCCGACGGCCCGCCCGCATGGTGGAGTTGCCGGTCGGCGCCTCCGAGGACCGGCTGGTCGGCGCGCTCGACATCGAGCGGGCGCTCGCCGAGGGCGTGAAGGCCTTCGAGCCGGGGCTGCTGGCCGACGCGCACCGCGGGATCCTGTACGTCGACGAGGTCAACCTCCTCCACGACCACCTGGTCGACCTGCTCCTCGACGCCGCCGCGATGGGCGCCTCCTACGTCGAGCGCGAGGGCGTCTCCGTACGGCATGCCGCCCGCTTCCTGCTCGTCGGCACCATGAACCCCGAAGAGGGCGAGCTGCGGCCGCAGTTGCTCGACCGTTTCGGGCTCACGGTCGAGGTCGCGGCCTCCCGGGAGCCGGACCAGCGGGTCGAGGTCGTCCGGCGCAGGCTCGCCTACGACGACGACCCGGAGGCCTTCGCCACGCGCTGGGCCGACGAGGAGTCCGCCGTACGGGCCCGGATCGTGGCCGCCCGCGAGCTGCTGCCCTCCGTACGGCTCGGGGACGGCGCGCTGCGGCAGATCGCGGCGACCTGTGCGGCCTTCGAGGTGGACGGCATGCGGGCCGACATCGTCATGGCCCGCACCGCGACCGCGCTGGCCGCCTGGGCCGGGCGGACCGAGGTGCTCGCGGAGGACGTACGGCAGGCGGCCCTGCTCGCGCTGCCGCACCGGCGGCGCCGCAACCCCTTTGACGCGCCCGGCCTCGACGAGGACAAGCTCGACGAGACGCTGGAGGAGTTCGGGGGGCAGGACGAGAACGACGACGATCCCGATCCGGACGGGCCCGGCGGGGGCGGCAGGCCACCGCAGGACGGGCCGGAGGGCGACTCCCCCGCGCCGGGGGAGGTTCCCGCGCAGGGCGATCCCAGCGAGGGCGGACAGCCGCAGCCAGGCGGCGAGCAGTCCCCCGCACGGGCGGCCGAACCCTTCCGTACGAAGGTACTGAGCGTGCCCGGGCTCGGTGAGGGCGCGGCCGGGCGGCGTTCGCGCGCGCGGACCGAGCATGGGCGGACCACCGGCTCGCGGCAGCCCCGAGGGGCGCTCACCAAGCTGCACTTGGCGGCGACCGTGCGGGCCGCCGCGCCTCATCAGCGGGCGCGCGGACGGTCGGGGCCGGGACTGGTCGTACGGCGGGACGATCTGCGGCAGGCCACCCGGGAGGGGCGTGAGGGCAACCTCGTGCTCTTCGTCGTGGACGCCTCCGGGTCGATGGCGGCCCGGCAGCGGATGAGCGCGGTGAAGGGCGCCGTGCTGTCGCTGCTCCTCGACGCCTACCAGCGGCGGGACAAGGTGGGCCTGGTGACCTTCCGGGGATCGTCGGCCGACCTCGCGCTGCCGCCCACCTCTTCCGTGGACGCGGCGGCGGCCCGGCTGGAGTCGCTGCCGACGGGCGGGCGGACGCCTCTCGCGGCCGGGCTGCTGCGGGCGCACGACGTGCTGCGGGTCGAGCGGCTGCGGGACGCGGCCCGGCGGCCACTGGTCGTCGTGGTGACCGACGGGCGGGCCACGGGTGGGCCGGAGCCGGTCGCGCTGGCTGGGCGTGCGGCGCGGCTGTTCGCGGCCGACGGGGTCGCCTCCGTGGTCGTCGACTGCGAGGCGGGGCCCGTGCGGCTCGGGCTCGCCGGGCAGCTCGCCGGTGAACTGGGCGGCACTGCAGTGACGTTGGACGAGCTGCGGGCGGACTCGATCGCCGGTCTTGTCAAGGGAATTCAGGGCAGCAGGAGGGCCGCGTAATGCCTCAGGGACAGCCGAGTGTCGTGCCGGACGACGGCTTGACGACACGTCAGCGGCGTAACCGTCCGCTGGTCGTCGTGCACACGGGGATCGGGAAGGGCAAGTCCACCGCCGCGTTCGGGCTCGCGCTGCGCGCCTGGAACCAGGGGTGGCCCATCGGGGTGTTCCAGTTCGTCAAGTCGGCGAAGTGGAAGGTCGGGGAAGAGAACGCGCTGCGCGTGCTCGGTGATTCCGGCGAGGGCGGCTCCGTCGACTGGCACAAGATGGGCGAGGGCTGGTCCTGGGTCCAGCGCGACTCCCAGATGGACAACGAGGAGAAGGCCCGCGAGGGCTGGGAGCAGGTCAAGCGGGACCTCGCCGCCGAGACGTACCGGTTGTACGTCCTGGATGAGTTCGCCTACCCGATGCACTGGGGGTGGGTGGATGTCGATGAGGTCGTCGCTGTGCTGCGGGATCGGCCGGGGACTCAGCACGTGATCATCACCGGGCGCAACGCCCCCGAGAAGCTCGTCGAGTTCGCCGACCTGGTGACGGACATGTCCAAGGTCAAGCATCCGATGGACGCCGGGCAGAAGGGGCAGAGGGGCATCGAGTGGTGACTTCTTCCGTCCCTCGGCTGGTCATCGCCGCGCCCTCCTCGGGCAGTGGCAAGACCACCGTTGCCACGGGGCTGATGGCGGCCTTCGCCTCGCGGGGGCTTGCCGTGTCCCCGCACAAGGTGGGGCCCGACTACATCGACCCCGGGTATCACGCGCTCGCGACCGGGCGTGTGGGACGGAACCTCGACGCGTATCTGTGCGGCCCCGAGTTGATCGCGCCGTTGTTCGCGCATGGCGCGCGCGGGTGCGATCTCGCGGTCGTCGAGGGTGTCATGGGGCTGTTCGACGGGGCCGCGGGGCAGGGGGAGCTGGCGTCCACCGCTCATGTCGCGAAGTTGCTTCGGGCGCCGGTGGTGCTGGTCGTCGACGCGTCGTCGCAGTCGCGGTCCGTGGCGGCGCTGGTGCACGGGTTCGCCTCCTGGGATCCCGAGGTGCGGGTCGCGGGGGTGATCCTCAACAAGGTGGGGTCCGAGCGGCATGAGGTGATGCTGCGGGAGGCTCTGGACGCGTCCGGGGTTCCCGTTCTCGGGGTGCTTCGGCGAGCTGAGCAGGTACAGACTCCCTCTCGGCACCTTGGGCTCGTGCCTGTTGCCGAGCGGCGCGCGGAAGCCGTGGATGCGGTTGCCGCCATGGCCTCGCGGGTGCGGGAGGGGTGCGATCTCGACGGTCTGCTCGCGCTGGCGCGCAGTGCGCCCGCGTTGTCGGGTGCGGGGTGGAGCGCGGCTGAGGCTGTGCTGGATTCGCCCCCGCCGCCCCTTCCCGATCCCGAACTCGGGGGCTGCGCCCCCGAACCCCCCGTCGCCCCAAGGGCTCGTCCTCAAACGCCGGACGGGCTGAGAGTGGTCGCTCTCGCCGGTGGGCCGGCCTTCACGTTTTCCTACGCCGAGCATGCCGAACTGCTTGCCGCCGCCGGGGCCGAGGTCGTGAGCTTTGATCCGCTTCGGGACGAGCGGCTGCCCGATGGGACGGGCGGGGTGGTCATCGGGGGTGGGTTTCCCGAGGTGTACGCGGCTGAGCTGTCGGCCAATGAGCCGTTGCGGAAGGCGGTTGCCGAGCTGGCGTTGGGCGGGGCACCCGTCGCCGCCGAGTGTGCCGGGCTGCTGTATCTGTGCCGTGAGCTCGACGGGCAGCCCATGTGCGGGGTGCTCGACGCCACGGCCCGGATGGGTGAGCGGCTGACGCTCGGCTACCGGGACGCCGTCGCCGTGTCGCAGAGCGTGCTCGCTTCGGCGGGGACGCGCATGCGCGGGCACGAGTTCCACCGGACCGTCGTCGAACCCGGCGCCGGGGCGGCTCCCGCCTGGGGTGTGCGCGCCCCTCAGCGGCGGCTCGAAGGTTTCGTACAGCAAGGTGTGCACGCGAGTTATCTGCACACGCACTGGGCATCCGAGCCCGGTGTCGCCCGTCGGTTCGTGGAGAGGTGCCTGACGTCATGAGCAGCAAGCTGATCGGAGTCGGGGTCGGGCCCGGTGACCCGGAGCTGGTGACCGTCAAGGGCGTCAACGCCCTGCGGACCGCCGAGGTCGTCGTCGTGCCCGTCATGGACACCGGTGAACGAGGGCGGGCCGAGGCGACCGTGCTGCACTACGTGCCCGAGGAGAAGGTCCTGCGGATCGTCTTCGCGCTCAACGAGCGCAGCGACCGGGGCCGGCGCGAGGCCGCCTGGGACGCCGCCGGTGCGCGGGTCGCGGACCTGCTCGACAAGCACAGCACCGTCGCCTTCGCCACCATCGGTGATCCCAACGTGTACTCCACGTTCACCTATCTCGCGCAGACCATCGGGGAGCTGGTGCCGGGCACGGTGATCGAGACCGTGCCGGGTATCACCGCGATGCAGGATCTCGCGGCGCGCTCCGGTGCCGTTCTCACCGAGGGGACCGAGCCGCTCACCCTCGTGCCGGTCACCGCGGGGGCCGCCGTGCTCAAGGACGCGCTCAACGGGCCCGGCACCGTCGTCGCGTACAAGTTCGGGCGGCAGGCGCGGGAGGTCGCGCAGGCGCTGCGCGAGACCGGGCGGATCGAGGACGCCGTGTGGGGGTCGGCGCTCGGGCTCGAGGAGGAGTCGATCCGGCCCGCGGGCGAGCTGGACGGTGAGCCGCTGCCGTATCTCTCCACGCTCATCGCGCCCGCGCGGCGCGACGGCCGGCGCGGCGGGAAACTGTGAGCCGCGCAAGGTCATGCGGCGAGGCCGACCACCAGCCAGACGAAGCCCACACCCGCGACCGTGCACAGCAGGGTCGAGCGGGCCGGGTGCTCGTGATGCGCCTCGGGGAGGATCTCGGCGGCGGCGAGGTACAGCAGTACGCCGCCGAAGAGGCCGAGATAGCCGCCGAGCGGTTGTTCAGGCAGGGTGAAGAAGAGCGTGGAGGCCGCGCCGATCACGGGGGCCGCGGCGTCGGCGACCAGCATCGCGACCGCCTTGCGGCGGGCGTTCCCGTACAGGCTCGTGATCGTGTACGTGTTGAAGCCGTCCGCGAAGTCATGGGCGATCACCGCGAGCGCGACCGCCAGGCCCATGCTGCCGCCGACCTGGAAGGCGGCGCCGATCGCGACGCCGTCCATCGCACTGTGGCCGACCATCGCGGCGGCGGCCGTCAGGCCCACCTCGGGCGCGCGCCCGCCCGTCTCCCGGCCACCACCCCTCGTCGAAGCGCTTCGCGCTGCTGTGCCGGTCTCAAAGTGCTCCTCGCCGCCGTGCGCGGCCTGGCGGGCGGCCAGCAGCCGTTCCACCAGATGGGCCAGCAGAAACCCGGCCACGAACAGCAAAAGCGCGGCGGGTACGCCGAAGACCTCGGTACCCGCCGCGTGCAGGGCCTCCGGCAGCAGGTCCAGGCCGACCACGCCCAGCATCAGGCCGCCGGCCAGGCCCAGCACCAGGTGGCGGCGGTCGGTCACGCGCTGTGCCGTCCAGCCGCCGGCCAACGTCATCAGGAACGCGCCGAGCGCGACGAGGACCGCCATACGCCCTTGCTATCCGATCAGCCCTCGTTCGCGCACGTCTGTCGACGACGCCGCGCGTACTGATTCTTCGCCGCACGCGCGTAGCGGCTCCCTGCCCCACGCGCGTACCGGCTCTCGCAGCACTCGAGTTTTCGTAGGAGAGGACCGATTCCCATGGCCGATGCCCCCACCGGCAAGGTGACCTTCGTCGGGGCAGGGCCCGGCGCCGCCGACCTGCTGACGTTCCGCGCCGCGCGTGCCATCGCCGAGGCCGACGTCGTGATCTGGGCGGCCAGCCTGGTGCAGGCGGAGGTCCTCGACCACGCGCGCGAGGGCGCGGAAATCCTGGATTCCGCGACGATGTCCCTCGAGGACGTCGTGGCCGTGTACGAGCGGGCTTCGCGGCACGGCCTGAAGGTCGCCCGTATCCACTCCGGCGATCCCGCGCTGTGGGGCGGCACCCAGGAACAGCTCGACCGGTGTACGGACATCGGGGTCGAGACCGAGATCATCCCGGGCGTCTCGTCGTTCTCCGCCGTGGCCGCGCTGGCGCAGCGCGAGCTGACGATCCCCGAGGTCGCGCAGTCGGTGATCCTCACCCGGCTCGGCGGCGGCAAGACGCCGATGCCGCCCGGTGAGGAGGTCCGCGAGTTCGCGCGGCACGGCACGACCATGGCGCTGTTCCTGTCCGCCGCGCGCAGCGGGCAGCTGGTGCGGGAGTTGCTGGAGGGCGGCTATCCGACGTCCACGCCGGTCGTGGTCGCCTATCAGGCGACCTGGCCGGAGGAGCTGATCGTGAGGTGCACGATCGAGACGCTCGAGGAGACGGTCAAGGAACACAAGCTCTGGAAGCACACGCTCTTCCTGGTCGGCCCGGCGCTCGACGCGAGCGGCACGCGCTCGCACCTCTACCACCCCGGTCACTTCCACGGTTTCCGCAAGGCCGACCCGCGGGCGCGCGCGGAGCTGCGTGCGGCGCGGAAGGGCAGTCCGTCGTGATCACCGTCGTCGGTACGGGGACGGGGGCGCCGCTGCCGCCGGACGCGGCCTCCGCTCTGGCGGAGGCCGGACTCGTCGTCGGCGCCCGGCGCCATCTGGCGGCGGCGCGACTGCCGGAGGGAGCCGAACAGGTCGTCCTCGGACCTCTCGCGCCCGCCCTCGACACGATCGAGCGGTACGTGGAGAAGGACGGCCGGGTCGTCGTGCTGGCCTCCGGCGACCCCGGGTTCTTCGGGATCGTGCGGGCGCTGGCCGAGCGGTTCGGGGCACAGCGGCTGGACGTCCGCCCCGGCGTGTCGTCCGTCGCCACCGCCTTCGCGCGGCTCGGGCTGCCCTGGGACGACGCGGTGGTGGTCAGTGCGCACGGGCGTGACCTGCGCAGCGCGCTGAACGTCTGCCGGGCGCACCCGAAGGTGGCCGTGCTGACCGGCCCCGGCTCCGGGCCCGCCGAGTTGGGTGCCGCCCTCGCCTACCGCTGCGGCGACCGCGTCCTCGTCGTGGCGAGCGCCCTCGGCGACCCCGAGCACGAGCGCGTGGAGCGGGTCAGCCCCGCCGAGGCCGCCGTCCGGGACTGGGGTACGGCGGTGAGCGTCGTCCTGTGCCTGGACGAGTCACGTGCCCTCGCCCCCGTGCGGACCGTCGCCGGGCCGCAGCCGGGTCCCACCCAATGGGCCCTGGACGAAGGCGAGTTCACACATCGCGACTCGATGATCAGCAAGTTCGAGGTACGGGCGCTTGCACTGGCCCGGATCGGGCCCCGCCTGGGCGAACTGATCTGGGACGTCGGCGCGGGCTCCGGGTCCGTCGCCGTCGAGTGCGCGCGGTTCGGCGCCGCCGTCACCGCGATCGAGAAGACGCGGGACGGGGTCGAGCGGATCCGTGCCAACGCCGAGGCGCACGGCGTGGACGTCCGGGTCGTGCACGGGGCCGCGCCCACGGTGCTCTCCGATCTGGACGACCCGGACGCGGTGTTCATCGGCGGCGGCGGACGTGAGCTGCCCGCGATCGTCACGGTCTGCGCGCGGCGGGCCCGGCGTGCCGTCGTGGTCGCCATGGCCGCGCTGGACCGGGTGCCGGCCGCCCGGGACGCGCTCACCGGTGCCGGGTTCGACTGCGACGGCGTCCTGCTGCAGTCGTCCCGGCTCTCGCCGCTGCCGGGTGGCGTCACCCGGCTCGCGGCCACCAATCCGGTTTTTCTGCTGTGGGGCGTCCGGCCTCCGGCCCGTACCGAAGGAGTCCCCCAGTGATCGGCCTGATTTCCGCCACGGCGGCGGGCGCGGCGGCCCGTGACCGGCTGGCCGCGGCGTGGTCCACACGTGCCCGTGTGTACGACGGACCGTCCGTCGGGGACGCCGTGCGGGCCGCGTTCGCGGAGTGCGAGCAGGTGGTGTGCTTCCTCGCCACGGGCGCGGTGGTACGGCTCGTCGCGCCGCTGCTGTCCGACAAGGGGACCGACCCCGGGGTCGTGTGCGTCGACGAGGGCGGCCGGTTCGCTGTTTCCCTCGTGGGCGGGCATGCCGGCGGCGCGAACGAACTCGCCCGCGAGGTGGGCGAGTTGCTGGGGGCCGAGCCTGTGGTGACCACTGCGACCGACTCCGTGGGGGTGCCGGGGCTGGACACGCTCGGGTTCCCCGTGGAGGGGGATGTCGCGGGGGTTTCCCGGGCCATGCTGGACGGGGAACCCGTGGCGCTGGACGCGGAGTTGAGGTGGCCTCTTCCTGCCCTGCCGCCCAATATCGCGAATCCGGCGCCGACGGCTGTGCCCATCGCGCGGGGTGATGGCCCACAGGCGTACCGTATCCGCCTCACCGACCGCGTCCTTGAACCCTCGGTGCGGGAAGTCGTGCTCCGGCCCCCCTCCCTCGTCGTCGGCGTCGGCGCCTCGAAGGGTGCGCCCGCCGACGAGATCCTCGGACTGGTCGAAGAGACTCTCCGCGACGCCGGTCTCTCCGCCAGGTCCGTCGCCGAGCTGGCCACCGTCGACGCCAAGGCCGCGGAGCCCGGCATCGTCGCGGCGGCCGAGCGGCTCGGGGTGCCCGTGGTGACGTACACCGCCGAGGAGTTGGCGGAGGTCGACGTGCCGAACCCGTCGGACGCGCCGCTCGCCGCCGTCGGAACGCCGTCCGTCGCGGAGGCGGCGGCCCTCGTAGGGGGAGGTGAACTCCTCGTCCCCAAGCGGAAGTCGGCGCGTGCGGACGGGCAGCCCGCGATGGCGACCTGCGCGGTGGTGCGGCGGGCGGCGCGCGGGCGGCTCGCCGTGGTGGGCCTGGGGCCCGGCGCGCGCGATCTGCTCACTCCGCGCGCCAAGGAGGAGCTGCGGCGGGCCTCCGTGCTCGTCGGGCTCGACCAGTACGTCGACCAGATCCGCGATCTGCTGCGGCCCGGCACCCGGATCCTGGAGTCGGGGCTCGGCGCCGAGGAGGAGCGGGCACGGACGGCGGTGGCCGAGGCCCGGCGCGGGCAGGCCGTCGCGCTGATCGGCAGCGGGGACGCGGGGGTGTACGCGATGGCGTCGCCCGCGCTGGCCGAGGCGTCCGACGACATCGACGTGGTGGGGGTGCCCGGGGTGACCGCCGCGCTCGCGGCCGGCGCGATCCTGGGCGCGCCGCTCGGCCACGACCATGTGTCGATCAGCCTGTCCGACCTCCACACCCCGTGGGAGGTCATCGAGCGCCGCGTACGGGCCGCCGCCGAGGCGGACATCGTGGTCACGTTCTACAACCCGCGCAGCCGGGGCCGGGACTGGCAGCTTCCGAAGGCGCTCGCGGTCCTCGCCGAGCACCGGGAGCCGACGACGCCGGTGGGTGTCGTACGCAACGCCTCGCGGCCGGACGAATCCAGCCGTCTCAGCACCCTCGCGGGACTCGATCCGGCGACGGTGGACATGATGACCGTCGTGACCGTGGGCAACACGGCGACCCGAGAGATCGCCGGGCGCATGGTGACGCCGCGCGGCTACCGCTGGCAGGAGGAGGCCAAGTGAGCCAGGTGTTCCCCGGGGCCCGGGTCGTGCACCCTATCGAGCAGGAGTCCTTCCGGCGGCTGCGCGCCCGCCTGGACACCTCGCATTTCCCGCCGCTGACGCGCGCGGTCGTGGAGCGGGTGATCCACTCCGCGGCCGATCTGGAGTACGCGACGGACCTCGTCACCGACGAGGACACCCTGCGCCGGGCACACACCGCGCTGCACGCCGGGGCGCCCGTCGTGGCGGACGTGGAAATGGTCGCGGCGGGGATCACCCGCCGCGACACCGTCTGCCGCCTCAAGGACGCCAAGTCGGGCCCCGGCCTGACCCGTTCGGCGCATGCGATCCGGCTCGCGTACGAGGATGTCGGGCCCGGCGCGCTGTGGGTGATCGGCTGTGCGCCGACCGCCCTGGAGGAGTTGCTGAGGCTGGACGCCGATCCGGCGCTCGTCATCGGTCTGCCCGTCGGTTTCGTCGGTGCCGCCGAGTCCAAGGCCGCGCTCCGCGACAGCGGGCTGCCCGCCGTCAGCAACGTGTCGGAGAAGGGCGGTTCGGCGGTCGCCGCCGCCGCGCTCAACGCCCTGCTGTACCACCCTGTTCCGGAGGCCGCCCAGGCCTCACCGTTCGTCAAGGAGACATCGTGACCACCCCTGCCCCCGCCCTGCTCATCGCCGGACACGGCACCCGGGACGAGGCCGGAGCCGAGGCTTTCCGTGACTTCGTAGGGGAGTTGGGGCGCCGTCACCCCGAACTGCCGGTCGCGGGCGGGTTCATCGAGCTGTCGCCGCCGCCGCTCGGTGACGCCGTGAGCGAACTGGTCGAGCAGGGGGTACGGCGTTTCGCCGCCGTACCGCTGATGCTGGTGTCCGCCGGGCACGCCAAGGGTGACATTCCAGCTGCGCTGGCCCGCGAGAAGGAACGGCACCCCGGAATCTCGTACACGTATGGGCGTCCGCTGGGCCCGCACCCGTCGCTGCTGACCGTCCTGGAACGGCGGCTCGACGAGGTCCTCGGCGGCACCGCCCGCACCCCGGAGGACCGGGCCGATGTGACCGTGCTGCTCGTCGGACGCGGCTCCACCGACCCGGACGCCAACGCCGAGGTCCACAAGGCGGCACGGCTGCTCTGGGAGGGCCGGGGGTACGCGGGCGTCGAGACGGCCTTCGTGTCGCTGGCGGCGCCGGACGTGCCGTCGGGCCTGGACCGCTGTGTGAAGCTGGGCGCGCGCCGCATCGTCGTGCTCCCCTACTTCCTCTTCACGGGCATCCTCCCGGACCGGGTACGCCAGCAGACCGAGGGCTGGGCGGCCGCTCACCCGGACGTCGAGGTGCGGTCCGCCGACGTCATCGGCCCCGAGCCCGAGCTGCTCGACCTGGTCATGGAGCGCTACCAGGAAGCCGTCAAGGGTGACCTGCGGATGAACTGCGACTCCTGTGTCTACCGGATCGCCCTGCCCGGGTTCGAGGACAAGGTGGGGCTCCCCCAGCAGCCGCACTTCCACCCGGACGACGACGATCACCACCACCACGGACACCACAGCTCTCACGGGCACTCCCACTCCCATGCGCACTGAGGGGGCGGGCGAGAGCGGCGCTCTCAACGGCGGAGCGCACGCGGGCGGCGCTGCGAGCGAGGGCGGCGCTCTCGACGGCAGAGCGCACGCGGGCGGCGCGCACGATCTGCGCCATCACGGTGACGCCGAGGTGCGCGACGACGGCTCCGCGCTCACCGATCTCGCGGTGAACGTCCGCGTGGACACGCCTCCCGCGTGGCTGCGGGAGCGGATCGCCACGTCGCTGACCGGGCTCGCGGCTTATCCTGACGGGCGCGACGCGCGGGCCGCGGTGGCGACGCGGCACGGGCTGCCGGTGGAGCGCGTCCTGCTCACGGCGGGCGCGGCCGAGGCCTTCGTCCTGCTCGCCCGCGCCCTGAAGGCCCGTCAACCGGTCGTCGTGCACCCGCAGTTCACCGAGCCGGAGGCGGCGTTGCGGGACGCGGGGCATACGGTGGGCCGCGTCCTGCTGCGGCCCTCGGACGGCTTCCGGCTGGACCCGTCGTCCGTCCCCGAGGACGCCGACCTCGTCGTGATCGGGAATCCGACCAATCCGACGTCGGTGCTGCACCCGGCCGCCTCGATCGTCCAACTCGCCCGGCCGGGCCGGTTGTTGGTGGTCGACGAGGCGTTCATGGACGCGGTGCCCGGTGAGCGGGAAGCTCTTGCCGGGCGGACGGACGTGCCCGGTCTCGTGGTGCTGCGCAGCCTCACGAAGACGTGGGGCCTGGCGGGGCTCCGTATCGGCTACGTTCTCGCCTCACCCGAGACGATCACGGCGCTCGAGCGGGCGCAGCCTCTCTGGCCCGTGTCCACGCCCGCGCTGGTGGCGGCCGAGGCGTGTGTGTCGTCCCGGGCGCTCGCGGAGGCCGCGCATGCGGCGCACCGGGTGGCGGCGGACCGGGCCCACCTTCTGGCGGGGCTTCGGGAGTTCGCCCCCGACGGGGTGTCGGTCGTGGAGCCGGCGGAGGGGCCGTTCGTGCTCGTCCGGCTGCCCCACGCGGCCGCCGTACGCCGCCACCTGCGCGACCTCGGCTTCGCCGTGCGCCGCGGGGACACCTTCCCCGGCCTCGATGAGGAGTGGCTGCGGGTGGCGGTACGCGACCGGTCCACGGTCAACCGGTTCTTGCAGGCGTTCGATCGGGCCGTGACGGTGGTGGGGGGCTGAGGACCAGGCGGTTTCTCGCCCCCTCCGCCCCTACCCGTCCCGTCCTTGGGGGCTCCGCCCCCCAACCCGGATTCAGCCCGTCCGGCGTTTGAGGACGAGCGCGAAGCGCGATACGGGGGGTCTGGGGGGGCGGAGCCCCCCAGGTACGGTGGGGGTCCCCCCGCTCGAGCGAAGCCGAGAGTGGGGGAGGGTAGGGGCGGCGGGGGCGAAAGAAGCCCTTGGTCAGCCCCGGCGCCGCCGGGCCAGCGCGACCGCTCCCCCACCCGCCGCGAGCAACGCGACAGCGCCGCCCGCGATGTAGGGCGTCAGAGAACCGCCCCCGGTCTCAGCGAGGTCCGCCGCCGCAGGGGCACCTTGAGGCCGCACATCGGACACCGGATCCACCGGAGACTCACACGTCGCCCCCGCCAGCGTCACAGTCCCCTCCACCTCCGCCACATTCAGCTTCAACGGGTTGACGGACACCGTGAGTTCGAGCGCGGACGCCGCCGCCGTACGGGACGTGGTCCGCGTCCTGGAGAGGTCCAGGCGGACCTCACCGACCCCCGGCACCGTCACCTCCGTAGGCCCGCCCGCGGAGAGGGTCACCTTCTTGCCGAACACGGTGACACCGCCGAGAAGGTTCGCGGTGGCGACGGGCTTCTTCCCGGCCTCGCACGTCGCCTTCGAGGTCACCGCGCCGACCTCGATGAGAGACAGCAGCGGCAGCCCGGGGACATGGACCGTCGCGTGCGCGAGACGGGTGGAGCCCTCGGCCTTCCCGGCGGAGACCGTGGCCTTCGCGGTGGCCACGTCCGCGCTCAGCACGCTGAACGGACGCCCCCCGTCGACCCCGTCCAACTGGGCGGCGAGCGCGGTCTTCTGGGCGCTCCGCGGCGCCTGGACCTCGTTGAGGGAGACCGTGAGCGGAACGTTCACGGTCTTGTTGAGCAGGGACACGTCGAGCCCGGTGCGGAGCACGACGGCGCTCGCGCGACCGTGGTCAGCGGTCGCGTGGGCGGAGCCCGCGCCGGCCAGCGCCGCAGGACCGGCGGCGAGGGCGGTGGCGGCCGCCGTGGCGGCGAAACGGCGTGCGGGCATACGGAAGTTATTGCGGTTCAAGGGTGGGACCCCCATAAGAGAAAAGCTTGGGACCCCGAAAGAATTACGCACGGAGAGTGAACAGTCAGCAGCCTGACGAGACTTCACTCCAACGTGGCGTTTTCGCACATGTCTTCGACCCTTGAGGCACGGGTGTTCCCTGCCGTCACCCGGTCAACTGCCCCGACGCGAACACGCCGGTCAACACTCCGGAGAGCACGGGAAAGTGCATAACGAGCCGCTCGGCCGGCTCGTCACGCCGCGTCAACTACCCGACGATCCGCCCGTTCAGCACCACCCGTCGCGGAGCGGCGAGCACCCGTACATCCGCGCGCGGATCCCCGTCGTACACCACGAGGTCCGCGGGCGCCCCCTCGTCGAGCCCGGGCCGCCCGAGCCACCGCCGCGCGGCCCACGTGGCGGCCGAGAGCGCCTCGAGGGGCGGGATGCCCGCGGTGACGAGTTCGGCGACCTCGCCGGCGGCCAGCCCGTGCGCGAGGGTGCCGCCCGCGTCGGTGCCGACGTAGACGGGGATCCCGGCGTCGTATGCGGCGCGCACGGTGTCGTAGCGGCGTTCGTGCAGCCTCCGCATGTGCGCGGACCACTGCGGGAACTTGGCGTCACCGCCGGCCGCGAGCTGCGGGAAGATGGCGATGTTCACCAGCGTGGGAACGATCGCGACCCCGCGCTCGGCGAACAGGGGGATCGTCTCCTCCGTCAGGCCCGTCGCGTGCTCGACGCAGTCGATGCCCGCCTCGACCAGGTCCCGCAGGGAGTCCTCGGCGAAACAGTGCGCCGTGACGCGGGCGCCCAGCCGGTGGGCCTCTGCGATCGCGGCCTCGACGGCGCCCCGGGGCCAGCAGGCGCTCAGGTCGCCCGTGCCGCGGTCGAGCCAGTCGCCCACCAGCTTGACCCAGCCGTCGCCGCGCCGGGCCTCCTGGGCGACATACGCGACGAGGTCGTCCGGTTCGACCTCCCACGCGTAGTTACGGATGTAGCGGCGGGTGCGCGCGATGTGCCGGCCCGCCCGGATGATCTTCGGGAGGTCCTCGCGGTCGTCGATCCAGCGGGTGTCGGAGGGCGAGCCCGCGTCCCGGATGAGGAGGGTTCCCGCGTCACGGTCGGTGAGCGCCTGCTTCTCGGAGACGTCGTCGGGGACGGGTCCGTGGGTGTCGAGGCCGACGTGGCAGTGCGCGTCCACGAGACCGGGCAGCGCCCAGCCCTCGACGGTGCGGATGTCAGGGGCGCCAACGGGACGCTCGTACGAGATCCTCCCGCCGACGACCCAGAGTTCGTCCCGGACGTCGTCGGGCCCGACGAGCACCCGCCCCTTCACGTGCAGTACCGCGCGATCGCTCATGAAACGCACTTTAGGACGCGCGGGCCCCGCACCTTAATCCGGACCCTGGTCCCCCTTGCCGCCCACCTGGTCCGAGCTCTCCTCCTCGACGTCCGCCATCGCGGGGTCGAGCAGCCGGGACAGGAAGTGCCGGGTGCGCTCGTGACGCGGGTTGCCGATGACCTGCGCGGGGGTGCCGTGCTCGACGATCACGCCGCCGTCCATGAAGACGACCCGGTCGGCGACCTCGCGCGCGAAGGTCATCTCGTGGGTGACGACCATCATCGTCATGCCCTCGTCGGCGAGCATCCGCATGACGGCCAGTACGTCGCCGACGAGCTCGGGGTCGAGTGCGGAGGTCGGCTCGTCGAAGAGCATCACCTCGGGGCCCATGGCGAGCGCGCGGGCGATGGCCACACGCTGCTGCTGGCCGCCCGAGAGCGAGGAGGGATACGCGTCGGCCTTCTCGGCCAGGCCCACCCGCTCCAGGTTCTCGGCGGCGACCCGGGCCGCTTCCGCCTTGTCCCGTCCCAGCACCCGGCGCTGCGGCAGCGTGAGGTTCTCGGTCACCGACAGGTGCGGGAAGAGGTTGAACTGCTGGAAGACCATACCGATCCGGCGGCGTACGGCGTCGATGTCGACGTCGGGGTGCGTGACCTCCGTACCGCCGACGAAGACCTGGCCCTTGGTGGGTTCCTCCAGGAGGTTCACGCACCGCAGAAGGGTCGACTTGCCGGACCCCGAAGGGCCGATCACGCAGACGACTTCGCCCTGGTTGATCTCCAGGTCGATACCCCGCAGCACCTCGTTGTCGCCGAAGGACTTGTGCAGGCCCCGGACTTCGATCTCTGGCGTGCTCACTTGGTGGCCTCCCCGGCCTTGGCCTCCAGGCGGCGGACGACGAACCCGAGCGGCACCGTGACCAGCAGATAGCACAGGCCCGCGACCAGGATCGGCGTGGAGTTGGCGGTCTGGCTCGCCAAGTCGCGCCCGAACTTGGTGAGTTCGCGCTCCTCCAGCGTGACACCGAGGAACAGCACCAGCGAGGAGTCCTTGAAGAGGAGCACGAGTTCGTTGGTGAGCGGCGGGATCACGATGCGGAACGCCTGCGGGATGACGATGGAGACCATGGCCCGCGCGTGCGAGAAGCCCAGCGAACGGGCCGCCTCCATCTGCCCCTTGGGCACCGCCTGGATGCCCGCGCGGATCGTCTCGGCCATATAGGCGGCCGACACCAGGCCGAGCGCCAGCGCCACCTTCCCGTAGGTGCCGCCCGGGATCTCCGTGCCCGGGAACGCCAACGGCACGGCAACGCCGACGAAGACGAAGATCAGCAGGGCGGGCAGTCCCCGGAAGATCTCGATGTAGATGCCGGCGACCCAGCGGTAGGGGCCCACCGGGGACAGCCGCATCAGGGCGATGACCATGCCGAGCACGAGGCCGACGACGAAGCCGGACATCGTGTAGAGCACGGTGTTCTTCAGCGCCAGCGTGATGACTTCCGGGAACATCTGCCGGGCCAGGTCCCACTGCGCGAACTGGTTCTTCAGCCGTCCCCAGTCGGCCGTGACGGCGAAGGCGATCACGGCGGCGACGAAGACGGCGTACTGCGCGCCGCGTGAGAGCGCGCGCTTCTGACGCCGGGTCAGGCCAGACTTGCGGGGCTGTACTGGTGCGTCGGCCTCAGTCATGAGGCGGACGGGGAGGCGGAGGCCGCGGACGCGTGGTACGGGCCGATCCACTTCTCGTAGAGCTTCTTGTACGTGCCGTCGGCCTTCGCGTCCTTGATCGCCTTGTTGATCGCGGCGAGGAGCTTGGTGTTGCCCTTCTTCACCGTGAAGCCGTACTGCTCACCGGTGTTGAGGTTGTCGACCACCTTGAAGGCGTCGGCCTTGGCCTTGTCCTTGAGCCAGCCCTGCACGACCGGGTAGTCGATGATGACGGCCTGCACCTGGCCGGAACGCAGACCGCTCAGGACCGCGTCGGAGGACTCGAAGGAGACCGGGTCGAAGCCCTTGCTCTTCGCGTAGTCCTCGCCGGTCGTCTGCGCCTGGGCGCCGAGCTTCTTGCCCTTGGCCTTCACGTCGGCGAGCGAGTTGATACCGCTCTTCTTGTCGACCAGGACGGCCTGCGTCGCGTCGAAGTACGGGTCGGAGAAGTCGACGTTCTTCTTGCGCTCCGCGGTGATCGTCATGCCGGCCGCGGCGAGGTCGCACTGCTCGGAGTTGAGGAACGCGCCCGTCTTGAAGTTCTCGAAGGGCGTGTCGACGATGTCCTGCTTCACGCCGAGGTTCCCCGCGACCAGGTCGATGAGCGAGACGTCGAAGCCCTGCACCTTGCCGTTGATCTCCGACTGGAAGGGCGGGTACGGGAGGTGGGTGCACGTCGTGAGCTGGCCCGCCTTGACCAGGGGAACCCCCTTGGCGGTGGCCTTGCCCCCTCCGCTGTCCGAGGAACAGCCGGCCACGAGCAGCAGCCCGGCCGTCGCGGTGGTGGCGGCCAGAATGCGGGACCGGCGTCCGAGGACCGAGTTCACGGGGACCTCCCTGTGGGGGAACTGAGGGTTCCGATTATAAGGAAAGGTTTGAGTTGCTCAAATCAATCCGATGGCTACCGGGCCGGTCGGCCTCGGAAGTCGCCGGTCAGGGGCGCCGCGGCGGCGCCGGTTACGCTCTGATCCGTCGCCCCCGTGAACGAAGAGAGCACCGCCGTGACCCATCCCTTCCTGGACCTGGCGCCACTGAGCGCCGCGCACTTCGCGTCGATCGAGGACCGTGTGGCCCGGCTGCTCTCCACCGAGCAGGACGTCGTGATCATGCAGGGCGAGGCGCTGCTCCCGCTGGAGGGGGCCATCCGTGCGACGGCCGGGCCCGGCACCACCGCGCTCAACGTGATCACCGGGCCGTACGGGCAGACCTTCGGGGACTGGCTGCGGGACTGCGGGGCGAGCGTGATCGACCTGGCGGTGCCCTTCCACACCGCGGTCACCGCCGCGCAGATCCGCGAGGCCTTCGCCGACCACCCCTGCATCGACTTCGTGTCGCTGGTGCACGCGGAGGCCGCCACCGGGAACACCAATCCGGTCGCGGAGATCGGCGAGGTCGTACGCGAGCACGGCGCGCTCTTCTCTCTGGACGCCGTCGCGTCGATCGGTGCCGAGCCGGTGCTGCCGGACGCGTGGGGTGTCGACCTGTGCGTGATCGGGGCGCAGAAGGCCATGGGCGGCCCCGCGGGGGTGTCGGCGGTGTCGGTGAGCGAGCGGGCCTGGGCGCGGATGGCCGCGAATCCGGCGGCGCCACGCCGCTCGTACCTGTCCTTGCTGGACTGGAAGGAGAGGTGGGTCGACGGCGGCCGCAAGGCGTTGCTGCACGCGCCGGCGCAGCTGGAGATGCTGGCGCTCGAGGCGTGTGCCGAGCGGATCGAGGGTGAGGGGCTCGACGCGGTGATGGACCGGCATGCCTCGGCCGCGGCGGCCACTCGGGCCGGCGCCGTCGCTCTGGGCGGCGGGCTCGAGCCGTATGTGTACGCCGCCTCCGACGCGGCGCCCGTCGCCACGACGCTGCGGGTGCCGGCGGGGGTCGACGCTTCGGCGCTGGTCGCGAAGGTGCTGGCGGCGGATCCGGGGCTGCCGCTGGTCGCCGGTGGGGGCGCTCTGTCCACCTCGATGGTCCGGGTGAACCACTACGGGCCGGACGCCACTCGAGGCGTCGTTCACTCCAGCCTCGCGGGACTGGGGGCCGCGCTTGCCGAGCTGGGACTCTCGGTGGATCTAGAGGGGGCCCGGCGGGCCGTGGCTGAGGCGTGGGGGTGACCGCGAGGGCTTTTCGCCCCCTGCGCCCCCACCTTTCCCGTCTCTGGGGGCTTCGCCCCCCACAGACCCCTTTTTCGCGCTTCGCGCTCGTCCTCAAAAGCGGGACGGGCTAAACTGAATTAAGTGCAGCTTCCCGTTTCCTTCTGCCCGGTTTTCTCGAGGCTAAACGCAAAGATTTCGCGAACGCCAACCGACGCAATTCGGGTAGATCTCGTGTGCATTACGCGGCTGTGACCTACTCCACATCGCGCCCGTTTCCTCCCCTATTTTCCGGGCAAAACGGGAGCTAACGCCACCTGCGCGGGCGCGTGATAACACATGGGCGCACCGCGTGGTAGCCCGTCCGGCGATGCAATTTGGAATTTCCCTCGGTAAATTCAATCCGCATGACCGCCGCACCCGCAGACCTGCAAGCGGAATTCCTGGAAATGCCGGAGGGCCTTCGGATCGACCGTCCGGAGCTGCCCGACGGGGCCGCGCTCTGGCGCATTGCCAAGGACTCCAGAACCCTCGACCTGAACTCCTCCTACAGCTATCTGCTGTGGTGCCGTGACTTCGCCGGTACGTCGGCGGTGGCGCGCGACGCCGACGGTCGGCCCGTCGGTTTCGTCACCGCGTATGTGCGGCCCGAACGCCCGGACACCCTCCTTGTATGGCAGGTGGCCGTCGACGCGGCGCACCGCGGGCGCGGGCTGGCCGCCCGGCTGCTCGACGGACTGACGGCACGGGTCGCGTCCGAGCTCGGGCTGTCCACCGTCGAGACCACCATCACGCCAGGCAACACCGCCTCCGAGCGCCTGTTCACGTCGTACGCACGACGCCACGGGGCGCGCGTCGAGCGCGAAGTCCTGTTCGAGACAGGGCAGTTCCCCGACGGTCCGCACGACCCCGAAGTCCTGTTCCGCATCGGCCCCCTCTCCCTCTGACCCCCCACGCACCGAGGAGCGATTCGCCGTGAGCATCACCCAGCCCGACCTGAGCGTCTTCGAGACCCTGGAGTCGGAAGTGCGCAGCTACTGCCGCGGCTGGCCCACCGTCTTCGACCGGGCGCAGGGCAGCCGGATGTACGACGAGGACGGGCACGAGTACCTCGACTTCTTCGCCGGCGCGGGGTCCCTGAACTACGGGCACAACAACCCCGTCCTCAAACGGGCCCTCATCGACTACCTCGAGCGCGACGGCGTCACCCACGGGCTCGACATGTCGACGACCGCCAAGCGCGCCTTCCTGGAGGCCTTCCAGAACCTGGTGCTGCGGCCGCGCGATCTGCCGTACAAGGTCATGTTCCCCGGGCCGACCGGCACCAACGCCGTGGAGTCCGCGCTGAAGCTGGCGCGGAAGGTGAAGGGGCGCGAGGCGATCGTGTCGTTCACCAACGCCTTCCACGGGATGTCGCTCGGCTCGCTCGCCGTGACCGGCAACGCCTTCAAGCGGGCGGGCGCGGGCATCCCGCTCGTGCATGGGACCCCGATGCCGTTCGACAACTACTTCGACGGCCTGGTTCCGGACTTCCTGTGGTTCGAGCGGCTCCTGGAGGACCAGGGGTCGGGGCTCAACCAGCCCGCCGCGGTCATCGTCGAGACGGTGCAGGGCGAGGGCGGCATCAATGTCGCGCGCCCGGAGTGGCTGCGCGCCCTGGCCGACCTCTGCGCGCGACGCGACATGCTGCTGATCGTCGACGACATCCAGATGGGCTGCGGCCGCACCGGCGCGTTCTTCTCCTTCGAGGAGGCCGGCATCGTGCCCGACATCGTGACCGTCTCCAAGTCGATCAGCGGGTACGGGCTTCCCATGTCGCTGTGCCTGTTCAAGCCCGAGCTGGACATCTGGGAGCCGGGTGAGCACAACGGCACCTTCCGCGGCAACAACCCGGCGTTCGTCACGGCCGCCGCCGCCCTGGAGGCGTACTGGGCCGACGGCTCCGCCATGGAGAAGCAGACCCGGGCGCGCGGCGAGCAGATCGAGCAGGCGCTGATCTCCCTCACCGAGGAGAACCTCGCCGACGTCAAGGAGTACCGGGGCCGCGGGCTCGTGTGGGGCATCGAGTTCAAGGAGAAGGAGCGCGCGGGGCGCATCGCGCAGCGCGCCTTCGAACTCGGGCTGCTCATCGAGACGTCCGGGCCGGAGAGCGAGGTCGTGAAACTCCTCCCGGCGCTCACCATCACCCCCGACGAGCTGGACGAGGGTCTGCGCACCCTCGCCCGCGCCGTACGAGAGACCGTCTGAGAAGCGACGAGACCGTCCGACAAGCAGCGAGACCGTCTGACAAGCAGCGAGATCGTCTGAGAAGCACGAAAGAGAGGCATCGCACCACCGTGATAGTCCGTTCGTTCAAGGACATCGAAGGCACCGACCGGCATGTGAGGGCCGCGTCCGGCACCTGGGAGAGCAAGCGCATCGTGCTCGCCAAGGAGCGGGTCGGCTTCTCCCTGCACGAGACGATCCTGTACGCGGGTACGGAGACGTCGATGTGGTACGCGAACCATATCGAGGCCGTCGTGTGCGTCGAGGGCGAGGCCGAGCTCACCGACGAGGAGACCGGGCGGAAGTACACGATCACGCCCGGCACCATGTACCTCCTCGACGGGCACGAGCGGCACACCATGCGGATCAAGGAGGACTTCCGATGCCTCTGCGTCTTCAACCCGCCCGTCACCGGACGGGAGGACCACGACCAGAACGGCGTCTATCCCCTGCTCACCGAACCCGAGGAGGTCTGAGATCCGATGACCACGATCACCGACCTGTATCCGAGCCGCGGCGCCACCGAGGTGGCCCAACCCCGTCAGGACCCGGTCGTGTGGAGCGCGCCGGGCGAGCCGGGGCCGGTCTCGGTGACCGAGCTCCAGACGTACGAGCGGGACGGCTTCCTTCCCGTCGAGGAACTGCTCACCGACGAGGAAGTCGCCGTCTACCGCGGGGAGTTGGAGCGCCTCGTCACTGATCCGGCGATCCGTGCCGACGAGCGGTCCATTGTGGAGCCGACGTCGAAGGAGATCCGGTCCGTCTTCGAGGTGCACCGGATCAGCGAGGTCTTCGCCCGTCTCGTGCGCGACGAGCGCGTGGTCGGACGGGCCCGGCAGATCCTCGGCTCGGACGTGTACGTCCACCAGTCGCGGATCAACGTGAAGCCGGGCTTCGGGGCCAGTGGCTTCTACTGGCACTCCGACTTCGAGACCTGGCACGCGGAGGACGGTCTGCCGAACATGCGGACGGTGTCCGTCTCGATCGCGCTGACCGAGAACTACGACACCAACGGCGGCCTCATGATCATGCCGGGGTCGCACAAGACGTTCCTCGGGTGTGCGGGGGCCACGCCGAAGGACAACTACAAGAAGTCGCTGCAGATGCAGGACGCGGGCACACCCTCCGACGAGGCGCTCACCCGCTTCGCCACCCGGCACGGCATCAGGCTCTTCACGGGCCGGGCCGGTTCGGCGACCTGGTTCGACTGCAACTGCATGCACGGCTCGGGGGACAACATCACCCCGTTCCCGCGCAGCAACGTCTTCATCGTGTTCAACAGCGTGGAGAACACGGCGGTGGAGCCGTTCGCGGCGCCCGTGCGCAGGCCCGAGTTCATTGGGGCGCGGGATTTCACGCCGGTGAAGTAAGCGCCCAGGTGCGGGATTTCACGCCGGTGAAGTCCCGCACCTGGCGAGGTGACAGTGGTCAGCCGGACAGGACGTCCAGCAGCCGGTCCACATCGGCGGGCGTGTTGTACAGGTGGAACGCCGCCCTCAGGTTGCCCGCACGGTCGGAGACTTCTATCCCGGCCCGGCTCAAGTCGGGCTGCATACGGCCGAGTTCGGGCACGGAGACGATCGGCGAGCCGGGGGCGGGGACCGGTTCGTGGCCCAGTGCGCGCAGGCCCTCGCGGAACCGGTCGGCGAGGGCGAGGTCGTGGGCGTGCACCCGCTCCACGCCCAGCTCCTCGATGAGCTCCAGCGACTGCCGGGCGCCCGCGTACGAGAAGAGGCTGGGGCTCTCGTCGAACCGCCGTGCGGAGTGCGCGAGTTCCTCGACCGGGCCGTAGCAGCTGCCCCAGGGGGCCTCGCCCGCGACCCAGCCCGCGAACACCGGTGTGAGCCCGCCGAGATCCTCCGGAACGACCAGGAAGGCCACCCCCCGCGGGCAGACGAGCCACTTGAAGGCGACGGAGGAGACATAGTCGTACGCGTCCGCCCGCAGCGGCAGCCAGCCTGCGGCCTGGGACGCGTCGACGTAGGTACGCGCCCCGTGCGCCCGCGCGGCTTGGCGGATCGCCGCCAGATCGGCGACGCGCCCGTCGGCGGACTGCGCGGCGCTGACCGCGACGAGCGCGGTGCCCGGCCGTACGGATTCGGCCAGCCGTTCCAACGGTACGGCGCGGACCTTGAGGTCGCCGCGGATGTGGAACGGGGTCACGACGGAGCTGAAGTCCGCCTCGGCGGTGAGGACTTCGGCGCCCTGCGGCAGCGACGCGGCGATCAGGCCGCTGTACACGGCGACCGAGGCCCCGGCCGCCACCCGGCGCTCCGGGACCCCGACGAGCCGCGCGAACGTCGCGCGGGCGGCCTCGACGTCCGCGAACATGTCGAACGGCTGCCCGGCGGCGACGGACTCGACGGCGGCCCGCATGGCGGTCACCGTGCGGGCCGGTACGAGTCCGGTGCTCGCGGTGTTCAGATAGGTGTTCTTCGGGGCGAACTCGGCACGGACGAGGGTCTCGAAGGTCTCCATGGGACCACTGTGAGCCCCCGGGAAGTCCCCGTCCATTGCGGATTTTTACGTGGTTCCCCTAAGGAGCGCTTATATATCGGCTCCGACCTCCGCCTTTCACCGCTAGCGCGGTACGGCGCACCCGTCCGGACCGCAGGCCTCCGCGTCGGCGGAACCGTCCTGGATCAGCGTCAGCGGTGACCGCTCGCCCCATGCCTGGGTCAGCGCCTGCGTGAAGACCTCGGCGGGCTGGGCACCGGAGACGCCGTACTTGCGGTCGAGGACGAAGAACGGCACTCCGTTCGCGCCCAGCTCGGCGGCCTCGCGCTCGTCGGAACGGACCTCGTCGGCGTACGCGGCCGGGTCGGCCAGCACCTCACGGGCGGCGTCCGCGTCGAGCCCGGCGGCGACGGCCAGCTCCACGAGCCGCTCGTCGTCGTCGAAGACGGTCCGCTCCTCGGCGAAGTTGGCCCGGTAGAGCAGGCCTATCAGCTCGTCCTGCCTGCCCTGCTCCTTGGCGAAGTGCAGCAGCCGGTGCATGTCGAAGGTGTTGCCGTGATCACGGTCCCGCGTGCGGTACGCCAGGCCCTCGGCGGCGGCCTGCGCGCCCAGGTTCTCCTCGCCGGCCAGCGCCTGCGCCTGGCTCATGCCGTACTTCTTGGTCAGCATCGTGATGACTGGCTGGATATCGCCCTTGGCGCGCCCCGGGTCGAGCTCGAAGGAGCGGTGCACGACCTCGACCGCGTCGCGGTGCGCGAAGGCGCCGAGCGCCTTCTCGAAGCGGGCCTTGCCCACGTAGCACCAGGGGCAGGCGATGTCGCTCCAGATCTCGACGCGCATGTCTTCGGCTCTCCAGGTCGTACGGATACGGAGACTCCCTCCGCTCGGTACGTGAACGTTCAAGCGTGTCGCTTCATTCCCCGGTCACCGCGTAGCGCAGGTAGAGATGGTGATCGCTCTCGGACGGCGGGTTCTCCGGGTCGGGGACCCAGCCCTGGCGGGCGTAGAAAGCCTGTGCGCGACGATTGTCGACGTGCACGTCGAGGGTGGCCGTCCGCTTCTTGTCGGCCCGCCACTCCTCGACGCAGGCCGCGTGCAGCTCGGTGCCGATTCCGGCCCGCCAGTGCTCGGGGTCGACGTGGAACTGGAAGAGCTTCACGGTGTCGGCGGGTGCGCCCTCGGCGGTACGGAACGAGGCGATGCCGGTCATCCGGCCGTCCTCGACGACGCACAGCACATGGCCGTCCGGGCGCTGGATGGCGCCCTGCCAGGCCGCGAGCCAGTCCGTGCCGTCCTGCGGCACACCGTCCGGGTAGTACGTCGCCCGGGCCCGGGCGTGCAGCGCGACCACGTTCGTGGCCTCGGCGGGCAGCGCGGTTCTGATCACCCGGCCCACGTGACACACACGTTCTCTGATCATGCAGCCGAGGACGCCTCCGGGGCGGCCGCAGTTCCCAGACGGCTGAACTGGGTGCGGTACGCGCTGGGCGTGAGACCGGCGCGGCGGACCAGATGGCCGCACAGCGAGTCGGCGGTGCCGAGTCCGCAGGCGCGGGCCACCTGGTCCATGGGCAGGCTCGTCGTCTCCAGGAGTTCCTTGGCCCCGCTCGACGCGCTGGTGGAGCAGCCACCGCAAGGGGCTCACCCCGCTTTCCGCGTGGAAGCGGCGGGTGAGCGTGCCCACGCTGACGCCCGCGTGCCGGGCCAGATCGGTGAGCGTGAGCGGCTTGTCGAGGTTGCGCATCGCCCAGCCTCGGCTGTCGGCGCAGGCCTCGCCGCGCCCGGGCGGCAGCGGGGCCTGGCTGAACTGCGTCTGGCCGCCCGGCCGTACGGGGCGACGAGGGCGAGCCGGGCCACCTGGTTCGCCACCGCGGCACCGTAGTCGGTCCGGATGATGTGCAGGCAGAGGTCGAGATGACCGGGCTGATCGCTGTCACGAACGTCGTGGTGGGCAAGTCGGCGGGGCGGTACGGGGCGCGGTCGCCGATGCTGCTGGGCCGGTCGCCGGCCGCGGTGGGGCTGTTGCTGCTGCTGTACGTCGACTCCTGGACGCCGGCCGGCGTGGTGGCCGTGCTCCTCGTGCCGATGGCGCTGGGCTGCGCGCTCACCGTTCCGCCGCTGACGGCCGCGATGATGGAGGCGGTGCCCGCCGACCGGGCGGGGTCGGCCGCCGGCGTTCTCAACTCCGCCCGCCAGGTGGCGGGCGGGCCGGCCATCGCGGCCTTCGGGTCGTTGGTCTCCGAGGGCTTCGAGTCGGGGATGCGGGTGAGTCTCGCGCTGAGCGCGGTGTTGCTCACCGCTACCGCCGCGGTGACACTCGCCCTGCGGGGCACCGGGTAACGGTGTCCGGACGGGCTGAATCTCAGCTTCCGTCCCGCAGATCTCGCGGCCAGTGAGGGCGGAACTCGATGCCCTCGTAGGTGACCACGCAGCCCTCGCCCATGGGTGACTGGGTCATGAAGCCGACGAGGGCCGACCCGGTCTCCTTCTCGTCGCCGAGGGTGAAGAGTCGGACGAAGGTCCAGCGTTCGCCGTCACGTGAGGCGTGGAAGGCGAACGCGCGGCCCGTGCGGCTCACCCGGAGCCAGACGGAACTGCCCTCCACGGTGAAGGAGTTGGCGTCGTCGGAGTGTCCCCGGGTGACCACCGTGCAGACGGTGGGCACGCCCGGGGAGTACTCCAGGCAGAGCTTCGCCCACGCCCGCTCCGCCACGTGGACGTACAGCACCCCCGCGTCGAACGCCGCCCCGAAGCCGACCGTGACACGGGCGATCAGCTGGAAGTCCCCCTCCGGAGCGCCGAGCAGCCGTGGCGCGTCCGAGGCGGGGTCCAGTCCCTCACCGGTGGGCGGCACGAAGCGGTCCTGCCGGGGGCCTGCCCAGCCGGTGAGCACTCCGTCCTCGTAGGACCAATGGCCGTCGGGGCCGTAGGTACGGAGGGGGAAGGGGAGTTCGGGGAGTTCGACGTCCATTGCGTGAGTCTCTCAGGTAGTGGGAGCGACTCCTAAAGGTGCGTCAGCGCTCCAGACGCCCGTCGTACCGCCGCGGCAGCCCCAGCGGATTGTCGTCCCGCAGCTCCGGCGGCAGCAGCGCCTCGGGTGCGTTCTGGTACGCCACCGGCCGCAGCCACCGCTCGATCGCCGTGCCGCCGACGGAGGTCGAGGTGGACGTCGTGGCCGGGTACGGCCCCCCGTGGTGCTGGGCCGGGGCGACCGCGACACCTGTCGGCCAGCCGTTCACCAGCACACGCCCCGCGAGTGGCGTCAGCTCGGCGAGGATCTCCGCGCCACGGCCCTCGCCGGCGGCCTCCTCCGTGGAGAGCTGCACCGTCGCGGTGAGGTTGCCCGGCAGCCGGGAGAGCACCGCGCTCGCCTCGGACTCGTCCTCGTAGCGCGCCACGACCGTGAGCGGCCCGAAGCACTCCTCCAGGAGCAGGTCGTGCTCGCCCTCGGTCGCGAGCTTTCGCGCGGGCACGGTCAGGAAGCCGGGGCTCACCGTGTGCTCGCCGCCCGCGCCGGGGGTCACCGGGGACTCGACGTCGGGGAGTTCGGCGCGCTCGGCGACCCCGGCGATGAAGTTGTCACGCATGCGGTGGTCCAGCAGGACGCCCGCGTCGGTGTCGCTGACGGCGTCCGTGAGGGTTTTGACCAGGCGGTCACCGGCCGCCCCGGCGGGAGCGAGGACCAGGCCCGGCTTGACGCAGAACTGGCCGACGCCCAGCGTCATCGAGCCCGCGAGCCCGGCGCCGATCGCCTCGGCCCGTTCGGCGGCGGCGGCCTCGGTGATGACCACGGGGTTGAGGGAGCCCAGTTCACCGTGGAACGGGATCGGTACGGGACGGGCGGCCGCCGCGTCGAAGAGGGCACGGCCGCCGCGGACCGAACCGGTGAACCCGGCCGCGGAGACCAGCGGGTGCTTGACCAGCTCGACGCCCGCCTCGAAGCCGTGCACGAGGCCGACGACGCCCTCGGGAATGCCGTGCCGCGCGGCGGCCCGGCGCAGGACGGCCGCGACCAGCTCGGAGAGCCCCGGATGGTCCGGGTGGGCCTTGACCACGACCGGGCACCCGGCGGCCAGCGCGCTCGCCGTGTCGCCGCCCGCGACCGAGAAGGCGAAGGGGAAGTTCGAGGCCGAGTAGACGGCGACGACGCCCAGCGGCACCTTGTACCGGCGCAGGTCCGGGATCGGCGGGGTCGCGGTCTCGTCGGGGTGGTTGATCACGACGTCGAGGAAGGCGCCCTCGTCGACGATGCCCGCGAAGGCGCGCAGCTGGTAGCAGCTGCGGGCGAGTTCGCCGGTGAGCCGGACCGGGCCGAGCGCGGTCTCCGCGTCGGCGGCCTCGACGAGCTGGTCCTTGGCGCCTTCGAGCAGATCCGCGGCCGTGCGCAGGAACGCGGCGCGTACGGTGCGGTCGGCGAGGGCGGGGCGCGCGGCGCGCGCGGCGCGGACGGCCTCGTCCACCTCCTGGACTGTGGCCTCCACCGCAACCTGCTCGCGCTGCTTCCCGGTACGGGGGTCGACACTCCAGACTGGTGCTGCTGCCACCGCGGGTCCCTCCAGATGTAATGCCGCAGTTCTGTGTCACTCACCAGGGGCGTTCGATATACTGAACGCTGTCTCTGATGGTGAATATGCTGTTGGAGACTATTTCCGTCCAACGAAGGGGTCAAGGGCGATGTCGGCAGTCGAGACAGGCGGCGGGGCGCAGGTCAAGTCCGCGGTGCGGACCGTGGAATTGCTCGAGTACTTCGCCGGCCGGCCCGGAATGCACTCCCTGGCCGCGGTTCAGGAAGCCGTCGGTTATCCCAAATCCAGCCTCTACATGCTGCTGCGTACGCTCGTGGAGCTCGGCTGGGTCGAGACGGACGCGACGGGCACGCGGTACGGAATCGGCGTACGGGCACTGCTGGTCGGCACCTCGTACATCGACGGCGACGAGGTGGTCGCCGCGGCCCGGCCCACCCTCGACCGTCTCTCCGACGACACGACGGAGACGATCCACCTGGCGCGCCTGGACGGCACGAACGTCGTGTATCTGGCCACCCGCCAGTCCCAGCACTATCTGCGCCCCTTCACCCGGGTGGGCCGCCGGCTCCCCGCCCACTCCACCTCGCTCGGCAAGGCGCTGCTCGCCACCCACACCGACGAGCAGGTCCGCAAGATGCTGCCCGAGACGCTCCCGGCGCTCACCGAGCACACGATCACCGACCGCGAGAAGCTGATCGAAGAGCTCCATCAGGTCCGTGAACAGGGCTTCGCCGTGGACCGCGAGGAGAACACCCTGGGCCTGCGCTGCTTCGGCGTGGCGATCCCCTACCGCACCCCCGCCCGGGACGCCATCAGCTGCTCGGTGCCGGTGGCGCGCCTGACACCCGCGCACGAACAGATGGTGAAGGACGCGCTGTTCGACGCGCGCGACCGGCTGACCCTGGCGACGCGGAGGCTCTGACATGGACGTGGTCCTGCGTGAGGTCCACGACAGCGATCTGCCGGTGTTCTACCGGCAGATGAACGATCCCGAGGCGAGCCGCATGGCTGCCTTCACCGCCGAGGACCCGGCCGATCGGGACCGGTTCGACGCCCACTGGAAACGCATCCGCTCCTCGTCCGCCGTGGTCCGCGCGGTCCTCGCGGACGGTGACGTGGTCGGCAGTGCCGCGGTGTACGGCGAGCCGGGCGAGCGCGAGGTCACGTACTGGATCGACCGCGCGTACTGGGGCCGCGGCATCGCCACGGCGGCGTTGCGCGCTCTGCTGGCGCAGGTCCCCGAACGTCCGCTGTACGCCCGCGCCGCCGCGGACAACACGGCGTCCCGCCGGGTCCTGGAGAAGTGCGGCTTCCGCGTGACCGCCCGGGCCAGCGGCTACGCCCAGGCCCGCGGCGAGGAGATCGCCGAGGTCGTCCTCACCCTGGAGCACTGAGGGGGCACGGGCATCCCCCGTCCGGCGGAGGTGAATCGTCGCCGGGCAGGAGGTGGGCGGAGGGGGCGCCACGGGAGCGTGGAGGCATGTCGCAGACACTCGCCTCCACCCTGGAATCGGCTCCCGCCGGAGCGGCGGGCAACGGCCGGCTCCGCCGGATCCTCCGCGCCCTCGCCATCGTCTCCTGCGTGCCCTACCTCTCCCTCAAGGTCGCCTGGATCGCCGGGAGTCACCTCGGTATCCCGGAGGGCAGCTCGCTGTTGGAGCACCGGACCGGGATGGCCGTGGCCAACAGCCTGACCGTACTGATGGACGGGGCGGTCGTCGTGATCGCGCTCCTGCTGACGCGGCCGTGGGGACTGCGCGTGCCCGCGTGGCTGGTGGCGTTCCCCGTGTGGGTGGCCACCGGCCTGCTCGCGCCGATCATGACCGCCTTCCCGCTGCAGCTCCTGGTGAAGACCCTCGGGGGGTCAGGGAACAAGGCGTTGGAGAACGGGCGGGAACCTTTCCTGGACGCGTGGGTGTTCGGGGTCGTCTACACCGGTTTCATCGTGCAGGGCCTCGTGCTGGGCACCCTGTTCGTGCTGTACACCCGGGAGCGCTGGGGACACCTGTGGCGCGGGCGGGTGCGGGAGCTGCCGGTCAGCGGAGTCGGCGCCGCCCAGCGGGCCACGGCGGTCGCGGCGGCCGTGCTCGCGCTGTTCCCGCTCGTCACCCACCTGATGTGGGCCTGCGGCGGCACGGCGGGGCTGAGCGCCGGCCGGGCCGCGGACCGGACCAGCGACTTCTACGTGGTGGAGGCGATGTACGTGGTCTTCCTGCTGTCCGCCGTCGCCGGCGCCTGGATGCTCGCCTTCCGGCGCGGCCGGGGCCTGCCCGTGGCGGTGCCGCTCGCCCTCGGCTGGGCCGGTTCGGGTGCCGTGGCCTGCTGGGGCGGCTGGCTGTCGCTGGCGAGTCTCGCCGGTGTGGACGACATCGCGAAGCGCCCTACGGAGCTGATGAGCCTCACCTACGCTGTGCACATGATCGTCGGCATGCTCGTGGTCGCCCTCGGCGCGTACTTCTTCGCGGAGCGGACCGGCGCTGCCGGGCCGCCGCGGCGCACCCCGTGAGGGAGTTCGCCGGGTTCCTGTTCGGACGGCGGGCGCGCCGACGGTGGATCCATCTGATCCTCGGCGGCGCGCTCGCGATGCCGTACGTGTTCGTCGGCGAACTGATCGTCGCTCCGGTCACCGACTCCCGCTATGTGTTCGGCTCGGCACCCCTCCAACTCCTGTCCTTCGCTGTGGGGTTGCCGCTCGCCGCGATCACCGCGCTGTTCCCGCTGACCCGGCCGATGTCGGTCGCGGCGGTTCGGGCGCTGTGCGGCGTCGACGAGGACGGGCTCGCCGACGGGCCGGCGCGGACCTGGGCCGCGCGTCGGCGCACCGCCGCCTGGTACACGCTGCACCTCGGCTTCGGCGGAGTCATCAGCGGCATGTCACTGGCCACACCGCCCTTCGCGGCCGTACTGATCGTGCTGCCGGTCGTGGCCGGGCTGCGCGACTCGCGGCTCGGGCTGCCCGAAGTCCTGGATCACACGTGGGCGTTGGCGCTCTCGCCGGTCGCCGGAATCGCGACACTGATCGCGCTCGCGGCCTGCGCCGCCGTGTCCGGCAAGGTGCTGGCCCGCTGGGCGCCCCGGTTGCTCGGGCCCACGCCCGAGGACCGGCTCGCTGCGGCCGAACACCGCGCCGCCGACCTCGCCGTACGCAACCGGCTCGCCCGCGAGCTGCACGACTCCGTCGGACACGCGCTCAGCGCGGTCACCCTCCAGGCGAGCGCCGCCCGCCGCGTCCTGGACACCGACCCGGACTTCGTCCGCGAGGCCCTCGCCGCGATCGAGGAGACGACCCGGCGGACGGTGAACGAACTGGACGCGGTCCTCGGCGTGTTGAGGGAGGGCGACGACCGTTCCAGCGGTCCGGCACCCACCCTCGCCGCAGACCTCGACGGCCTCCTCCAGCGCACCCGTACGAGCGGACTGCACGTGACCGCCGCCGTCGAGGCGCAACCGGAATCCCTCCCCCCACTCGTCTCCCGCGAGGCGTACCGCATCGTGCAGGAGGCGCTGAGCAACGCGCTGAAGCACTCGGGGCCCGGCACCCCGGTGACCCTGCGGATCGTCCTCGACGCCGAGGACCTGGAGATCACCGCCGAGAACCCCGCACCTCGGGTCACCGCTCCCCGCCACGGCGGCGGACACGGGCTGCGCGGTATCGCCGATCGCGCCCGTCTCCTCGGCGGCGCTGCCGAGGCCGGCCCCGCCGAAGGGGTGTGGCGTCTGACCGTGCGCCTGCCCGTCGAGAGAACCGAGGGATCCGTATGACCAGCCCGTCCGCCGAGAGCGCGCGGTTGCGGATCGTCGTCGCCGACGACGAACGCATGGTGCGCACCGCCCTGCGCGCGATCCTCGCCGCCGAGCCCGACCTGGAGGTCGTCGGCGAGGCGGCGACCGGCGCCGAGGCCGTGTCCGTGGTCCGGGAGCTGAGGCCGGACGTGGTCCTCATGGACGTACGCATGCCCCAGATCGACGGCATCCGTGCCACCGAGCAGATCCTGGCGACGCTCCCCGACCCGCCGCGCGTCATCGTGGTGACGACCTTCGAGAACGACGCGTATGTGTACGAGGCGCTGCGGGCCGGAGCCTCGGGGTTCCTGATCAAGCGGTCCGAGGCGGACGCACTGGTCGGGGCCGTACGGCTGGTCGCGCGCAGCGACACCCTGCTGTTCCCCTCGGCGGTGCGCGCGCTGGCCGCCGAGCACGCGCGGTCCCGTCCCGCTCCGCCGCCGTGGGTGGCGAGGCTCACGACGCGGGAGGGCGAGGTCCTGCGGCTGATGGCGACGGGACTCACGAACGCCGAGATCGCCGGGCGCATGGGCGTCGGCCCCGCGACAGTGAAGACGCATGTCGCGGCCGTCCTGGCGAAGACGGGCACCCGTGACCGCACCCAGGCGGTGATCGCCGCCTATGAAGCGGGCTTCATGAAGGACGTATGAGAAATCAGGGCGGAAGGGAACGATTCGCACCGTGCCGCTCGTCTTTGTGAGCGGGATGAACAAGACGATCAGACGTGCCGCCGTCTTCATTCTGCTGCTCGTGCTCTCCCTGCTGGTCAGGGCGACCTGGGTGCAGTTCTACGACGGCAAGGCGCTCGCGGACGACAAGAAGAACCGGCGGAACTCGATCTCGCTCTACGCGAACCCGCTCGGGAACATCATCGTGGCCGGCAACGCGATCACCGGTTCCGCGCAGACGAAGGGCAGCGACCTCAAGTACAAGCGCACGTACAAGGACGGCAGTCTGTACGCGGCGGTCACCGGCTACAGCTCCCAGGTGTACGGGGCCACCCAGCTGGAAGGCATCTACCAGGGCCTGCTGGACGGCACGGACAGCCAGCTGAAGAACCCGCTCGACGCGATCACCAACAAGCGCGCCGACCCGGGTGATGTGATCACGACGATCGACCCGGATGTGCAGAAGGCGGCGTACAGCACGCTCGGTGGCAAGAAGGGCGCGGCCGTCGCGATCGACCCGAAGACGGGCAAGATCCTCGCGGTCGTCTCCACACCGTCGTACGACCCCACGGCGATCAGCGCGGGCAATGACAGCCTCTGGCAGAAGCTGAAGAAGGACTCCGACAAGCCGCTGGTCAACCGCGCGCTGCGGCAGCCGCTGCCGCCGGGTTCGACGTTCAAGCTGGTCGTCGCGGCGGCCGCGCTGGAGAACGGGCTGTACGGGGACGTGGACACCAAGACGGACAGCCCGAACCCCTACACGCTGCCGAACACGACCAGGGTGCTGAAGAACGAGAACACGTCCGCGCCCTGCGAGAACGCCTCGATCCGGGTCGCGTTGCAGTACTCGTGCAACAACGTGTTCGCGAAGATGGCCGTCGATCTGGGCCAGGACAAGGTCAGGGCGATGGCGGAGAAGTTCGGCTTCAACGACACGACGCAGGACGTGCCGGTGCGGGCGTACACCAGCGTGTACCCGTCGGGCATGGACAAGTCGTCCACGGCGCTGACCGGCATCGGCCAGTTCGATGTGACCGCGACCCCGCTCCAGATGGCCATGGTGTCCGCCGCTATAGCCAACAACGGCAAGCTGGTCTCGCCGCACATGGTGTCGCAGACCAGTGATGCCGGCGGCAATGTGCTGAAGAACTACGACAACAGCACCGGGACCAAGGAGATCGTCAGCTCGTCCACGGCCCAGCAACTCCAGTCCGCGATGCAGACGGTCATCAAGGACGGCACGGGCACCAACGCGCGGATCTCCGGCGCGACCGTGGGCGGCAAGACCGGTACGGCCCAGCACGGCGAGAACAACAGCAAGACGCCGTACGCCTGGTTCACCTCGTACGCGAAGTCCGACTCCAACGGCAAGGAGGTCGCCGTCGCTGTCATGGTCGAGCAGTCCGACGCGGCGCGCTCCGAGGTCAGCGGCAACGGCCTGGCGGCACCGGTGGCCAAGGCGATGATGCAGGCGGCGCTGAAGAACTGAGGCACCGCGCGGGAGGAAGGGCCGCCCCGCAAGCCTGGGGCGGCCCTTCCTCGTGCGTGCTCACTCGACGCCGAGCAGTTGCCTCACCGGATCGATCGCGAAGTACACCAGGAACAGCGCCGACACGGCCCACAGCAGCCAGTGGACATCGCGGGCCCTGCCGATCACTGTCTTGATCACCACGTAGGCGACGAATCCGGCGCCGATGCCGTTGGTGATCGAGTAGGTGAACGGCATGGCGGCGATCGTCAGGAACGCGGGGATCGCGATCTCGTAGCGGTCCCAGTCGATGTTCTTGACCTGGGTCATCATCAGGAAGCCGACCGCGACCAGCGCGGGGGCCGCCGCCTGCAGCGGGACGATGGTGAGCAGCGGGGTCAGGAAGAGCGCGCAGGCGAAGAGGCCGCCGGTGATCAGGTTGGCGAAGCCGGTGCGCGCGCCCTCGCCGACGCCGGCCGCGGACTCGATGTACGCGGTGTTGGAGGAGGCGGAAGCCGCACCGCCCGCGACCGCCGCGGCGCCGTCGATGAACAGCACGCGGCCGATGCCGGGCACCTTGCCCTGTTCGTCGAGCAGACCCGCCTCCGCGCTGATGCCGACGATCGTGCCCATGGCGTCGAAGAAGTCCGACAGGATCAGGGTGAAGATCAGCAGGATGACGGTCAGGGCGCCGGTCTCACCGAAGCCGCCGAACAGACTGAAGTGGCCCACCAGACCGAAGTCCGGGGAGGCGAGCACGTCGTCCGGGATCTTCGGCGTGGTCAGGCCCCAACTCTTGATGTCGGCCGCCGAGTTGATGACCACGGCGAGCACCGTCATGGCCACGATGCTGATCAGGATGGCGCCCTTGACCTTGCGGGCGAGCAGCCCGATGGTGACCAGCACACCGAGACAGAAGACCAGGACGGGCCAGCCGGTCAGCGAGCCGCTGCCGCCCAGTTGCACCGGCACGGTGGTCTGGGCGACGTCCGGGATGCGGGTGACGAAACCGGCGTCCACGAAGCCGATGAAGGCGATGAACAGTCCGATGCCGACACCGATGGCGTGTTTCAGCGGTTGCGGGATGGCGTTCATGATCGCCTCCCGCAGACCGGTGACGACCAGCACGCAGATGAGCACTCCCTCGATGACCACCAGACCCATCGCGTCGGGCCAGCTCATCAGCGGGGCAATCTGGAAGGCGACGACGGCGTTGAGGCCGAGCCCGGCGGCGATCGCGAGCGGAAGGTTGCCGCCGACGCCCATGATGACGGTCATCACCGCGGCCACCAGGGCGGTGGCCGTGACGAGTTGACCGCTGTCGAGCTGGTGGCCGAACTTGTCCTTGGCGCTGCCCAGGATGATCGGATTCAGGACAAGGATGTAGGCCATGGTGAAGAACGTGGCGAAGCCGCCGCGTATCTCCCGGCCGAAGGTGGAGCCGCGGGCGGAGATCTTGAAGAACCCGTCGACGCTGTTGGCCGCTGGGGGCGCGGCACTTGGCCGCTCGGCCACCTTCTTGGTTTCGGACATGGCGACACTCCTCGTTACCTGCGTGCTGGGTGTGCGGATGCTGGCTGGATTGTTCCCGCGCTGAACCGGTTTCAGGTTTTCTCCGTGTTACGGAATCGAGTTCGACCTGCCATACGTCGTTCGAAGTGCTGTACGACCAACTGGTACGCTCTCGCAACTCGCCCCGAGGGAACACGCTTTCTTCACAGGTGAAACACAGGGGCCGTATACGCACGCACCCGCACCGGTGCCACAGTCGCAGCGAGGAGAGGTAGCCCGTGGGCACTGTCGTCGACGACGCCGCCTCCGTGGAGTTCCACGCCTTCTTCGAACGGCACTATGCCGAACTGGCCCGGCTCGCCAGCCTGTTGACGGGTGAGCCGGACGCCGCCGACGATCTGGCGGCCGACGCGCTGCTCGCCCTGTGGCACCGCTGGGACCGGGTGCGCGCGGCGGACCATCCGGTGGCGTACGCGCGCGGTGTGGTCGCCAATCTCGCCCGTACCCGGATCCGCAGCGCGGTGCGCGAGCGTCGGCGGATCACACTCTTCTGGTCGCAGCGCGAGGACAAGACCGAGAACCCCGACATACCGGGGAAGGTCGATGTCCAGGAGGCGCTGCGCCGACTGCCGTTCCGCAAGCGCGCCTGTGTCGTTCTGCGGCATGCTTTCGACCTCTCGGAGAAGGACACGGCTCTCGCCCTCGGTGTTTCCGTGGGTACGGTGAAGAGCCAGACGTCGAAGGGCATGGCGGAATTGAAGCGGCTCCTCGGCACCGAAGAGGCCCCCGAGCGGATGCACGCGGAAGCGCTGCCCACGGGCGGAGCCGGAGGAAGGGACCGATGAGGAAGGCGCGGGACGTGCACGACGAGCTGCGCGCCGGGCTGCGTGAGGCGGCCGAGGCGTACGAGCCCGACCGCGCGCACATCCTGGCCCGGGTGGAGCGCGGGATGTCCGGCGCCGGCGAACGGCGGCCCTCGCGGCGCGCGGCGCGTCCGCCGCTGCTCGGCTGGGCCCGTGTCATGGGGGCCACGGCCGCGGTCGCGAGCGTCCTGGCGGTCGGTGGTTACGCCGTCGCCTCGGCGGTGAAGGGCGACACGCCACCGCAGCAGACCGTCGCGGTGTCGCCGACCCCCGAACCGTCCCCGGACGCGACGAACCGGGCGCCGATCGCGCCGGATCCCACCCACCGTTCGAAGCGGTCCCAGAAACCGAGTTCATCGCCTTCGGGAACGCCGACGCCCGAGAGCTCCGCCGCGACCCGGTCGCCCGCCCCGGGCAATGAGGACGGCCCGCTGTGGTCGGACGGCTCGGTCGACCCGCACAGCAACGACTTCTGGGCACAGAGCAATGTGACCCTGAAGACGGGCAAGCAACTCACCGCGCTCACCGTGGAGTTGCGGATCAGGCAGACCGGCGGGGTGACCGACGCGGGTGCCTGGCGGTCCGCGCCCGAGGACGACTTCACGACGACGGTCGAGGAGAAGGACGGCTTCCTCGTCTACACCTGGGTGCTCAAGCCGGGCCACACCCTCTGGCCGGGCGAGTGGGTGTTCGCGGGCCAGTACGACCACGACCGCGGTGGCCGGGACGCGAAGGACGACAGCTACTCGGCGACGGCCACCGCGGACGGCGGGCAGTCCGCCGTGACCGGCGACTTCGCGCGCCGGAACGCCGCCGAGGGCGATTCGTAGAGAAGTCTCGCGCACGCGGCAACCCTTTCCTCAGCAGTGGCGACCAGGAGACACAAAGGTCTTCCCTCCACTGAAGGAACTCGGTTGATGACTGCTCGAGTTGAACAGCGCGTACGCCACCGCCGCCGGGTCACCAGGCGCCGCGCCGTCATCGGCGGCGCGGCCGCTCTCGGCCTCACCGGTGCGGCGCTCGTCACGACCTCGATGCTGGGCTCGGCGGGCGCGGCCACGGCCTGGCCGGAGGCCACCGGCAGCAAGGCCGTGCCGTCGACGATCTCGGTCTCGGGTACCTACGACGGCAGGCTGAAGAAGTTCTACGGCAGCGGCGACCTGGGCACGAGCGACCAGTCGGAGGACCAGGGCCCGGTCTTCGAGCTCAAGGACGGCGCGGTCCTCAAGAACGTCATCATCGGAACCCCGGCCGCCGACGGCGTGCACTGCCTGGGCAGTTGCACGCTGCAGAACGTCTGGTGGCTGGACGTCGGCGAGGACGCGGCGAGCTTCAAGGGCAAGTCGTCCTCGGCCGTGTACAAGGTCTACGGCGGCGGCGCCAAGGGAGCCGACGACAAGGTCCTGCAGTTCAACGGCGCGGGCAAGCTGGTCGTCACCAAGTTCCAGGTGGAGAACTTCGGCAAGCTGGTGCGCTCGTGCGGCAACTGCAAGACCCAGTACAAGCGCACGATCATCATCAACGACGTGGACGTGACGGCGCCGGGCAAGGCGATCGTCGGGATCAACTCCAACTACGGTGACACGGCCTCGCTGCGCCACATCCGCGTCCACGGCGACACCAAGAAGAAGATCAAGACCTGCGTGCGCTTCCAGGGCAACAACACCGGCAAGGAGCCCACCGAGCTGGGCACAGGACCGGACGGCACGTCCTGCAGGTTCACCGCGTCCGACATCGGTTACGAGTGACGGAATCCTCTTGAGCACCCACGATCCTCTGAGCACCCACGATCCTCTTGAGCACCCACGGAAAACGCCTCACGCGCCGACGTGTGCCCGGGGCCTCGCGGAGAACGACGGCGGGGCGGGACTGGGAGTCGGCCGTTCCCTCAGCGCCCACGCGGCCCGCCACGCGCCCGCTCACCGCGGATTCGTACCGGGGAAACAACCACACGTTCGTTTTTCACGTCCCTTCCAGTGCGTGGAAGACGGACACCAGTCAGTACAACGGCCTCAAACTCAACAGCGTCAGTGGTGCGACGGGCTCGGCCCGCCTCAGCCCGGGCACGTCGTTCGACTGCATTGACCTGCTGGCCTGAGCCCCCCTCGGTCAGCAGAGGAACGCCCCCGCCGGTGACGACCGGCGGGGGCGTTCGCCCTTGTGCCCGGCGCTAGTTCATGGTCGACCCGATGGTCGTGGACCCGGTCGTCAGGAACGTCGTCGACGGCAGCGTGCCGCTGGACGAGCGGGTGCCGTATGCCGTCGTCGCGTCCGTGGACTTGAAGGACGGGGTGGAGACACCGCTGTCCCAGTTATTGGCCGCGGAGACCGTGGAGGAGCCAAGTCCCTCTTGGTGTTGGAGTCCACCGCCCTGGTCCGCCGACCAGAACACCGTCGACCGCCTGGAGTTGGCGGCCGACGGCACGTCCACGCCGGCGGTGCCGACCCCGGAGTCGATCCGCCCCGTACGGACCGAGTCCGAGCCCAGGGAATAGGGCGTGTCCGGCGGATCATGCCGCAGACGCGGGAGATGGCACGCCCATCCGCCGGACAGGCCCTAGCTGACGAAGTACGTCGGGTTCGGGAGCTTGTACGTCTTGTCGGCGTAGCCCCCCTCGAGGTCGGAGTACTGGTCGCCGAAGTTGGCGACGATGTCGTACCCAAGGTCCTCGATGTGCTCGCGGGTACCGGACTTGTACTGCACGGTCGTGCAGTTCCAGGCGCCGGCGGTGGCGCAGTCGCTCAGGTACGCCGGCGGGTTGGCCGCGTCCTTGAGGAAGACATGGTCGGCGTCGAGGTTGACGTCGACGCCGACCTTCTTCAGGTTCTCGACCGCGGAGGCGCGCTGCGACTCCTTCAGACCGGAGTTGTAGAAGACCTCGACACCCTTGGACTCGGCGTACTCGACGAGCTCGGGGGTGCCGAAGACGGCCGGACGGTCGGCCTGGGCCACGTACGCGGCCCAAGAGGCCGAGTTGTACGTGTAGTTGGTCTTCTTCTCGTAGTCGAGGGAGAGCAGCAGCGTGTCGTCGATGTCGAAGACGACCGCGGGCTTCTCGCCCCGGTGGTGGGCCTTGCGCGCCGCCTGGTCGATGTACTTCTTGGCGGCGGAGTCGAGGCGCGCCAGGTCCTTGGCGTAGGGGCTGTCCGAGGACGCCTGGTACACGCCGTTGCTGTCGAGCGTGGTGCCGTAGTAGGTGTCGATGTCCTTGACCAGGAGCCCGATGTTGTAGGGCTCGTGGGTGGAGTTCGCCGTCGACTGATCGGCGGTGGCGGCACCGGTGCCGTACAGGGCGGCACCGGCGACGGCACAAGCGGCGCTTATGGCTGCCGCTCTGAGGGATTTCCGCATGAATTCTCCGGATATGGGTGTGAGTTGGGTTCCGCACCAGGTCATGCACTGTCTACGCGCATCACGCACGCCACGCGAGAGCCTTTATGCGATCGATACCTCACGCACAGAAATCGTCCCGTCAGTCGTTCGAGTGAGGCCGAGGCGCATCGCGCCCGGGCGGGCACTTCACCGGGCACGCCGAGATCAAGCAGGGTGTCCTGGTGCGCCAGCAGGCGTACGTGCGAGAAGTGCGAGCGGTCCCCCGTGACGTACGCCGCCACCGCCTGCGTTCCCGTGATCTCGGGGTGGTCGGCGCGCAGCCAGTCGTTGGCGAAGGTGATCCAGCGGGCGGTGAAGCCGTCGGTGCGCACGGTGGTCGTGGCCGACCCCGTGGTGCCGTACGTGCCCGAACCGTCCGGCTTCCGCGTGCCGTTGGCGTTGTCGTACACGACGACGACATCGCGCGGATCCTCACAGGCGCCGATCCAGGTCATCTCGGTGCCCGCGACGCCGGGCAGGCCCGTCGCCGGGTCGATCACTCCGACCAAGACCGTCTCGCGGTACACGCCGGGCGCGATGACCAGCGTGCATCCCGCTCCGGTCGCGGCGTTCACGGCGGCCTGGACGGTGGTGTGGTCACCGGCGCCGCCGGCGTCCACGTACAGGGTCTGCTCGGTCAGGCGCGCGGACGGCGAACCGTAGCGCCCGAAGGGGGAGCGTCCTTGCGTGGCGCGGGCGGGGGCCGCGAGCCCCAGAGCCAGCGCGGCTCCGGTGCTCGCGACGATGAACGCCCTTCTGCTGGGCGTGAGTTCGGTCATGGTCAGCAGATCTTTCCGGCGCCCGCGCGGTGGTCGACGATGCCCGGAACGGCCTTCGGCGAGTCGACGTGCGTCCGCAGGGTGGGCGTCCAGCCGGCCCCGGACTGCAGTGTCTCGCCCGGGATCTGCGCGTTGTGCACGGCGATCAGATCGGTCGCCGTACCGTTGACGTAGTTGTCGGCGGCGGTGAGCGGCGCCTCCTTCCACTTCTTCAGGACCGTCCCGGCACTGATGCCGTCCGGCAGCGTGAACGCGTTGTGTTCGGCGACGAGTTGGGACTCCATGCCGATGCCGAAGCTGTAGGAGTAGGCCGAGTCGGCGACGAAGTGGTTGTTGTACGAGTCCACTTGGCCGAAGCGGATACGGGGCGCGCGCTCGACGAGGCCCGTGAACAGGTTGTGGTGGAAGGTGACCTTCAGGTGCCCCCGGTCGACGGCGGCGGTCGCGGCGCTGTCGCTGTTGCCGATCAGGATCGTCTTGTCGTGGTCGGCGAACACGTTCCAGGAGGCGGTGACGTAGTCGGCGCCCTTGACGATGTCGAGCTCGCCGTCGTGCTGCTCGTAGATCCGGCCGTAGTAGGTCGGCAGCGAGCTGTCGGGGTGGTCGCCGTCGGTGAAGGTGTTGTGGTCCATCCACACGTGCGTGGCCCCGTACAGCACCGCACTGTCGTACTCGGAGTTCCAGTTCCCGGTGTCGCCGTCGGTCGGGTCCCACTGCGGGAAGCAGTCGAGGGGGCTCTCGAAGGCGAGGTTGCGGATGATGACATTGTCGACGGCCTTGATCTGCAGGCTCGCGCCCTTGAAGCCCGCGTTCTCGCCGATGCCGACGATGGTGGTGTTGGCTGGGACGTACGCCTTGATGGCGGAGTCCTGGTGGGCCGCGGAGGCCGCGCGCAGATCTTCCTGCTCGCCGCTGACCACCTTGTCGTAGCCCCAGACCGCCGGGTCGTAGTCGGCGAGGTACTGGGCGAAGTCGTAGCCGGGCGCCGCGAAGGAGTCGCAGCCCTCGGCGTTGGCGTCGATCGTTCCCTTGACCTTGATGATCTTCGGGGCGGTGCCGCCGTTCGCCAGCGCGGCCTTGAACTCGGCCCAGGTGGCGACGGTGTGGACGTGCGCGGCGTCGGCGGCCGAACCGCCGGTCGTGCCGGTGGCGTCCGAGGCCCAGCCGTCACCGGCGGCGAGGGTCTGGCGGCCGAGGTCACGGGGCTGGGCCTGGGCGGTGGTGCCGGTGACGGCGAGCACGAGGGCGGTGCAGCCGATCAGCGCGGCACTCTTTGCTATGGCATGCCCATGCCATTTCCGTATGTTCATCGTGCGGCTCCTCTTTCCGACGGGTCAGGGGGTCAGGCGGCGGGCCAGGTGATCCACGACTCGGGGATCACCTCATCGAGACGGCGCACGTCCCGGGGCCCGAGCACCCGGCGGTGCGGCAGCTCGGGCGCCACGAGGCGGGCCACGGCGATCGCGCCGGGCGGATTGAAGTGCGTGTTGTCCTGCTCGGTGGCGGTCCAGTTGAAGTACTTCTTCGTCTCCTCGGCTCCGAGCCTCTGCCACAGGGCGATCGACAGGGCCTGGATGTCGAGCAGCGCGACCTGCTCGTCCTCGGCGAGGGCGCGCATCGACGCCGGGTAGTCGCCGTGGGTCGGCACCGCGTTGCCGTCCGCGTCGAACTTCCTGCGCTCCACGGGGGTGGCGAGCACGGGGCGGGCTCCGCGGGCGCGGGCACCATGGACGTACTGACGGAGACAGTCCTGGTACGTCGTCCAGGGCTCGGTGTAGCGGGTGGGATCGGCGCTCTTCTCGTCGTTGTGGCCGAACTGGATCAGCAGGACGTCGCCCGGCCGGATCTCCCCGAGGAGGGCGTCGAGCCGTCCCTCGTCGATGAAACTCTTCGAACTCCGGCCGTTCACGGCACGGTTGGCGACTTCGAGTTTCTTGTGCAGGAAGAAGGGGAGCGCCATGCCCCACCCGGTCTCGGGGGCGGCGTCGGCGTACTTCTGCGCGGCGGTGGAGTCGCCGGCGATGTAGAGGGTGCGGTGCTTTCGGGGGCCGGACGCGGCGAACGCGGGTGCGCCGGCGGCAACGGCGAGGGGAACGGCGGCGAGGGCCGCCGAGGTGACCTGTCTACGGGTAAGGGACACGGGGGGTGTGCCTTTCAACAGGGGCGATGGGGACGCGCCCCAAAGGGGCGCGGGGCTGTGTCAACACGCGGCTCCACGCGTGGACGCGACCAGCCACAGTCGGCCCGCGGCCGGATTACGGCCTGCCGGACCACGGACCGACCCGCAGGGGCTCAACCACCGGGACCTAGTGATTCGCCTTCCAGTCGGCCTCCGCCTTGTTCAGCTGGTCGGCAAGCGTGTCCAGGAGGTCCTTCGCCGACATCTTCCCGAGCAGCACCTTCTGGAAGTTCGGCTCGTTGTCGGCCTTGGAGATGGTGTTCCAGTCGGGCAAGTAGTACGGCAGCTGCACGATCTTGGTGTCGGCACCATTGAGCGCCTCCGCGGCCAGCTTGGTCGGCTCGGCCTTCTGCACCCAGGCATCCTTGGCGGCCTCGGTGTTCGCCGGGACCTGGCCCGCGGACTCGTTGAACTTGGAGTTCTCCTGGGCCGAGACGGCGAACTCGATGAACTTCCAGGCGGCTGTCTTGTTCTTGCTGGACTTGAACAGGCTCATCCCGTCGACCGGGTTGGACACCTGGACGCGCTTGCCGTCGTCCTGCGTCGGGTTCGGGATGCCCCGGAACTTGTCCGCGCCCAGCGCCTTCAGGTGATCCTGGTAGGAGCCCAGGTTGTGGCTCAGCATGCCGATCGTGCCGCTGTCCCACTGGGCGACCATCTTGGTGAAGTCGTTGTTGACGTCGGCGGACGGAGTGTCCTTCTTGTAGAGCGCGACGTACTTCTCCAGGGCGGCCACGTTCTTCGGGTCGTTGACGGTGGTCTTGCCACCGCTCCAGAACGAGGTGATGCCGGTCTGGCCGTACACCGCGTCCAGGGCCGGCGCGATGGACCCCTCGCCGCCGCGGATGGTGAAGCCGAACTTGTTCTTGCCCTTGTCGGTGAGCTTGCCGGCGGCCTCGTAGAACTTCGACCAGGTGGTCGGCGCGTCAAGGCCGGCCGCCTTGAACAGATCGGTGCGATACCAGAGCGTGCCGTTGTTGACGGAGGTCGGCACCTGGTAGAGGTTGTCACCGCCGCCTGCGGCCCGGCTGCTGTCGAGCAGGTTCTGGGCCAGTTTGCCGTTCAGCGAGCTCTTCTCGAGCCGGCTGTCGAGCGGCTCCAGCGCTCCCTGGACCCCGATCTCGGCGAGCATCGCGGTGCCCACGCCGCCGACGTCGGGCAGGCCGCCGCCCTGGATGGCGGTGTCGTACTTGGACTGGGCGCTCGCGGCGGGTATCCCGACGTACTTGACCTTGATGTCCGGGTACTTCTTCTCGAAGTCCGCGATGATCTGCTTCCAGATGTCGGTGCGGACACCGCCGTTGTTGTCCCAGAAGGTGATCTCGCCCTTGCCGGAGCCCTCGTTGCCCTTGTCGCCACCGCTGCCACTGCCGTCGTCACCGCAGGCGGTGGCGGTCAGCGCGAGCACGGAGCCCAGGGCGACGGCCATGGCGACGCGCCTGCTTGTGTGGATGCTGATCTTCATTGGTCGGCTCTCTCCTTCTGGATCCAACGAGGTGGTGCAGTCTGGTCAGCGGCGGGTGTACGGCGCCCAGCCGTCCGTTCCCGCCAAGTAGTCGGCGACCGTGTACGTGGCCGCGTCGGTGTCGCTCAGCTCCGGCCGGTCAGGTCGGCCGTGGCCGACGCAAGGGCGTGCCTGGTCGCGGCCGGCGCAAGGGCGTGCGGGGGTCGTGACCGGCGCAAGGGCGTGCGGGGTCGCGGTCGGCGCAAGGGCGTGCGGGGTCGTGGCGGCCGTGGCGGCCTTCGCCTGGCCGATCGACCCGAGCCCCAGGGCGGCCACCAGTCCCACGACGGCAGCGAGAGTTCTGCCGAGGCCTGGATCGGGCAAGCGCTTGCTATGGAGGTGCGTCATTGCGGCTCCCAACAGGCGTACGAATGGCGGGAAGTGACCCTCAGGGGGTCTCGGTGATGCGGAACTGCGTGAACGTGGCCGCACCGGCGTGTCCCCCGCCGACGGGTGCGAGCGCGAAGAGGCCGAGCAGGGCGCCGACCCAGCGCCACGGGGTGGCGGCGAAGACCTGCCCCGAGGGCCCTCGGCCGCCGCCGACGTCGTAGGAGAAGCGGCAGCGCGCCCCCGCGCCGATCTCGATCCACAGCCGGGCTCGCCCCTCGGGCGCCTCGCGGGGATACGCGGCATCGCGTTCCCGCTCCGCGACCGACTCGGCGAACCGGTGCACCAGCCGCACCGAGCCATCCGGCTCCCGCTGGAGCCCGATCCAGCTGAACGCGTCCCCGAGCACCGCGAGCCCGGCCCGCGCCCCGGGCTGCTCGCTGTCGAGCCGCAGTTCGACCTCGGCGGTGGCGGTGATACCGGGCAGCCGCTGGGTGAGGACGTTCGGCAGTGTGCGCAGATCGTGCGCGTCGACCGTCCTTACGCAGCTCAGCCGCAGCCCGTCGCCGGAATGCTGGGTGGCCCAGCCGTCCTGCGGATTGGCGGTCCATTGCCACTGGCGCCCGAACCGGCCGCCGGGGAAGTCGTCGTCGGTGGCGGGCGCGGACGGCGGCTGCGGCGGCAGAGCCGGCTTCTTGTGTACGGCGACGGGGGCGCCCTCCTCGCCGAGCACCGGCCAGCCGTCCGTGTCCCAGCGCATCGGCTGGAGGTGCACGACACGCCCGTACGGCCCGCGCTGCTGGAAGTGCGCGAACCAGTCCTCGCCGGCCGCCGTGCGCACCCAGCCGCCCTGATGGGGCCCGTTGACCTCGGTGTCGCCCTGTTCCAGTACGACCCGCTCCTCGTACGGCCCGAAGAAGCCGCGCGAGCGGAAGGCGCCCTGCCAGCCCGTCTGCACTCCCCCGGCGGGCGCGAAGATCCAGAACCAGCCGTCGTGCCGGTAGGCCTTGGGCCCCTCGAGGGTGAACCAGCCGGGGATCCGGTCGGCGTCGACAATGATCTTTCCCTCGTCGAGCAGTCCCGTGCCATCGGGGCGCATACGGTGCCCGGCGAGCCGGTTCTTCACGCCCGCGCGGGACTTGGCCCAGGCGTGCACGAGATAGGCCTCGCCGGTCTCCTCGTCCCACAGCGGGCAGGCGTCGATGAGCCCCTTGCCCTCCTTGACCAGGTGGGGACGGGTCCAAGGACCGCGGATCTCAGGGGCGTTGACCTGGAAAATGCCGTGGTCGGGGTCGCCCCAGAAGATCCAGAAGCGGTCGTCGTGGTGACGCAGGGACGGCGCCCACACCCCGCGGTCGTGCCGGGGCTTGCGGAAGTCGCTCCCGGGTTCCAGGCGTGGCAGGGCGTGTCCGACGAGTGTCCAGTTGACCAGGTCGCGGGAGTGCAGCAGGGGCAGCCCCGGGGCGCGGCCGAAGCTGGACGCGGTGAGGTAGAAGTCGTCCCCGACGCGCAGCAGGTCGGGGTCGGACCAGTCGGCGTTCAGGACGGGGTTGCGGTACGTGCCGTCACCGAGATCGGCGGAGGGCAGGGCCATCACGGGCTCACCGCCTTCCGTGCGAGCGCCGCGGCTCCGGCCCGGTCGAGGGCGCCGTCGGCGACGACGGTGACGACCCGGCGTACGACCGTCTCCCCGGGAGGGATCGGCAGCCGTGCGTCGCGGGCGAGGCAGGAGCCCACGCCCGGGTACTCGGTGGTGCGCACGAACCACGGATCGCGGCGGGTCGCCTTGGTGGCCCCGGCGAAGACAAGGGTCCAGGTGGCGCCGGCGAGGGCGAGCCAGTCGGCGCGACGGCCGTGGACCGTCTCCTCGCCCTCGGTGTCGGCGGTGAACACCCGCGGCGCCTCCGCCTCCTTGCGGGCACGCCAGAAGAAGCCGCCGTAGGCCGCGTCGGGCCGCCCGTTGGTGGCGGGACTGCCGAGGGACAGCTCATGGTGGGTCGTGTTCGTGAGCGAGAAGGTGAAGTCCAGCGCCCAGGCGGAGTCACTGAGTTCGGTCGCGGCGACCGTGCGGCGCTCGCGCAGCAGCTCGCCGCCCGCGGCCACCCAGCGCAGCTCCTCCACGAAGCCGTCGGGGTCGCGCAGCTGGAAGGCGGAGTGCCGCTGGGCGCCGTGGTTGTCGAGCTCGGTGGGTCCCTGGTCGCACACGTAGGTGCGTCCGCCCCAGAAGTTGTGCCCCTCGACGTCGGGAACGGCGACACCGACGCCGAGGTGGTGGATGTGGTCGGCGGGACTCAGCTCGGTGACGGCCGTGCCGGCCAGGGTGGTGACGGGGTGCAGATACGGACGCGGGGAGAGGCGGGGCGGCAGTTCGGGCCGGGCGATGTAGCGGCCGACGGGGCGTCCCGCGACGCGCAGGACCAGCGACTCGTTGTTCATCCGGTGCTCACCTCTTTCGGCCGCGCCCAGGAGACGTCCAGCTCGGAGAAGAGGGCGAGGCTGTCGGCGGCCGCCGCGACGAGGCCGTCCACACCGCGCACGACCCGGCGCCTCTCGCCGGGGATCAGATCCCAGGCGTCCTCGGGCAGCGCGACCGGATCGGGCGCCTGTCGAATCGCTTCAACGACCCTCATGAAGGCGCCCGTCGACTCGGGTGTGACCAGCAGTTCGGCGCCATGGACCAGATGCTCGGCCAGGTTCTCGAGCAGGTCCGTGCGGCCGTACTCGATCTCCTCCGGGCCGCGTCCGGAGCGCTGCACGAGCACGCGGTCCTGCTTGTACCAGAAGGTGATCCGCCCGGCCGTGCCGTGCACGAGGACGTACGGCTCGTCGGGCCGCTCGGCGCAGAGCGTCGCGGCGACGGTGATCCGGCTCTTCGCGCTGGTGACGCGCACGCACGAGGTGTCGTCGGACTCGATGTCGTTGGCGCGCAGCAGCTCGGTCTCGATCCCGGTGACGTCGTCGGCGCGGGTGGAGCCGTCCAGCGCGAGGGCGGTGGCGACGGCGTGGGCGAGCGGGTTGGTCAGCACGCCGTCGACCACGTCCACGCCGTCCAGCCGGCGCCTGCCCGCCCACGGCGCACGCCGGTAGTACGCCTCGTCGCGCGCCCACGCGCCCGCCCCGCCGATCCCGATGACCCGGCCCAGCGCGCCCTGGGCGATCAGCTCCCGGATCGCGGGCACGGCATGCGAGCCGAGCGACTGGAAGCCGATCTGGCAGACCACCTCGGCCGCGGCGACACCGTCGGCCATCCTGCGGAACTCGACGTACGAAGGCGCGGGCGGCTTCTCCAGGAGCAGGTGTACGCCCCTGCGCGCGGCGATCAGCGCCAGGTCGGTGTGGGTGGGGATGGGGGTGCAGATCACGGCGATCGCGGCCCCGGTGGAGTCGAGGAGGGCGCCGAAGTCGGGTGACTGATCGACGAGTTGGCCACCCAGCTCGTCCTCGCTGAGCGGTGTCAGCTCACAGACGCCGACGAGTCGCACAAGACCCTTGTCCTGGAGGCGGCGGATGTTGCGCAGATGCCAGCTGCCATGACCGCGGGCGCCCGCGAGGACGACGGGCAGCGGGAACTCGCCTGCGCGAGCGTTGGTCGGACGCTCTGTGGGCGTGCTCATCGAACGCTCCGTGGGCGTGCTCATCGGACCCTCTGTTGGCGTGCTCATCGGACCCTCCCCGCACCGGCGCCGCGCGCCACGTCGCGGTCGGCCCGCCGGGCACTGTCGATCTTTCCGTGCAGTGTGGGCGTCCAGCCGACACCGGCGGTCAGGTCGCGTTCGCCGCCGGAGCGGACGTGGGCGTCGTCGGCGGCGGCACCGCCGGCGGTTCCGCCCTCGGCTGCGGCCCAGCCGTCGTCGGCGGTGAGGGTGTCGCGGGCTTCGGCCCTGGCCGGAGTGCTGAGGACTGCCCCCAACTGGCCGACGGCGAACGTGACTTGAAGCAGTCGCCTCATCCCTTCACCGCCCCCGCGCTGAAACCGGTGATCAGCCACTTCTGGATGAAGGCGAAGACCAAGACCACGGGGACGGCGGCGATGATGCCGCCGGCGGCGAGCGCGCCCAGGTCGACGCTGTCGGAGCTCATCAGGGTGTTGAGGCCGACGGGGATGGTCTGCTTGCTCTGGTCGCTGAGGAACATCAGGGCGAACAGGAAGTGGTTCCAGGCGTGCACGAAGGCGAAGGAGCCGACGGCGATCAACCCCGGCCGCAGCAACGGGAGTACGACGATCCGGAAGGCGGTGAAGCGATCGCAGCCATCGACCCAGGCGGCCTCTTCCAGGGAGTACGGGACGTTCCTGATGAACCCGCTGATGAGGATCATCGACAGCGGCAGCTGGAAGACCGTCTCCGCGATGATGACACTGCCGAGCGAGTTGATCATCTGGAGCTTGGCGAAGATCTGGAAGAGAGGGACCAACAGCAGTGCACCGGGGACGAATTGGGAACACAGCAGCGCCAGCATGAAGCCACGCTTGATCTTGAAGTCGAAGCGGGCGAGGGCGTATCCGCCGGCGAGGGCGACGACGGTGGTCATCACCAGCGTGGCAACGGCGATCAGCACGCTGTTGTGGAAGTAGGTCCCGAAGCTGCGCTCGGTCCACACCTTGTCGAAGTGCTCGAAGGTCATGGGCCACGGCACGAGCGAGGTCGATCCCGCCGGGCGCAGCGCGAAGAGCAGGATCCAGTAGAAAGGGATCAGGGTGAAGAGGAGGTAGACCGAGAGGGGGAGGTAGATCTGCCGGCGCGGAACCTCGTCCCAGGCCCGGCGGTTGTTCCGGGGCCGCAGGCGGGGCTCGTCGGCCACCGCTACGGACGCGGCCGGAGCGATGGTCTCGGCGTCCTTGGTGATCACTTGTCCCCACCTCCGAACTTGCTCAGTCGCAGGTAGACGATCGAGCAGAACAGCAGAATCACGAACGCGACCGTGGTCAGGGCCGAGGCGTAGCCGAAGTTGTGCGCGTCGACGCTGGTGTTGGCGATGTAGAGCGGGAGTGTCGTCGTCTCGCCCGCGGGGCCGCCGCCCGTCAGCGTGTAGAGCAGGTCGACGTTGTTGAACTCCCACACCGCGCGCAGCAGTGTGGACAGCACGATGGCGTCCTTGAGGTGCGGCAGCGTGATGTGCAGGAACTGCCGGACGCGGCTGGCGCCGTCGACCTCGGCGGCCTCGTACAGGTCCTTGGAGACGGACTGGAGATCGGCGAGGATCAGGATCGCGAAGAAAGGGACACCGCGCCACAGGTCGGCGACGACGGCCGCCGGGAAGACGGTGGAGGTGTCGGACAGCCAGCTGGTGCCGTACTGCCCTATACCTGCGTCGGCGAGGTAGCGGGTGATGCCGGTCTGGGAGTTGTAGAGCAGCACCCAGATCGCGGAGGTCAGCACGCCGGAGACGGCCCACGGCGAGAAGACCAGCGCGCGGCCGACCGCCCGCCCCACGAAGGTCTGGTTGACGATCAGCGCGAGCGCCAGGCCGAACAGCAGCTGGAGACCCACTTCGACGATGACCCACTTGGCGCTGAAGGTCAGCGTGTCCCAGAACTGGGGGTCGTCGGTGAAGGCGTGCACGAAGTTGTCGAAGCCCGCGTAGCCGTTGCGCCACGGTTTGGTGGGGTTGTAGTTCCGCAGGCTGTAGTAGAAGACGCTGATGACGGGATAGGCGATGAAGCCCAGCATCAGCAGCGCCGCCGGGGCGATCAGCAGATACGGGAGCCTGCGCGGGGTCGCGGAGGCACGGCGCCGCCGGGGTGGCGCGGGCGGTTTAGCCACGGCTGCGGCTTGGGCCATGCCTGTTCTCCGTTTCTCGGGCGTTGTCGTGCGGGGTGGTGCGTCCCGGTGCGTCCTTGTGGTGAAGCGCTTCGCATACGTTGTTCGAGATCTCGGCCAAAGGGAATGCGGCCGAGGGTGGTTCAGCCCGCGTACGGGTCGCGCACCGTGCCCGGCCTGGCCAGGAACTCGAAGTCGCAGCCGGTGTCCGCCTGCGTGATCTGCTCGTTGTAGAGCGCGCCGTAGCCGCGCTGGTACCGCACGGGCGGCGGCGTCCATGCCACCCTCCTGCGCTCCAACTCCTCGTCGTCCACGTTGAGTCGGAGTGATCGCGCCCCGACGTCGAGGGTGATCGTGTCCCCGGTGCGCACCAGCGCGAGCGGCCCGCCGACATAGGACTCGGGCGCCACGTGCAGCACGCACGCGCCGTAGCTCGTACCGCTCATCCGGGCGTCGGAGATCCGCACCATGTCCCGCACACCCTGCTTCAGCAGATGGTCGGGGATGGGCAGCATGCCGTACTCGGGCATGCCCGGGCCGCCCTTGGGCCCGGCGCCCCGCAGCACGAGCACGCTGTCCGCGGTGATACCCAAGTCCTCGTCGTTGATGGTGCGTTGCATGGTCTTGTAGTCGTCGAAGACGACCGCGGGACCGGTGTGCTTGAGCAGCTGCGGCTCGGCGGCGATGTGCTTGATCACGGCACCGTCGGGGCAGAGGTTGCCGCGCAGGACGGCGACTCCGCCCTCGGCCGCCACCGGGTTCTCCCGGGTGCGGATGACGTCGTCGTTGTGCACCTGGGCGGTCGCGAGCTGTTCGCGCAGGCTGTCATGCGACACGGTCGGCCGGTCCAGGTGCAGCAGATCGGTGATCCGCGACAGGAACCCGGGCAGGCCGCCCGCGAAGTGGAAGTCCTCCATGAGGTACTTCTGGCCGCCGGGCCGGACGTTGGCCAGCACCGGTACGGTCCGTGCGACACGGTCGAAGTCGTCGAGGGTGAGGGAGACTCCGGCCCGGCCGGCCATGGCGATCAGATGGATCACGGCGTTGGTGGAGCCGCCGAGCCCGAGGACGGTCGTCACGGCGTCCTCGAAGGCATCGGCGGTGAGGATGTCGGACACCTTACGGTCCTCGCGGACCAGTTCGACGATCCTGATTCCGGCCGCGGCGGCCATCCGGTCGTGACCGGAGTCGACGGCCGGGATACTCGACGCGCCGGGCACGGTGATGCCGAGCGCTTCGGCCGCCGCCGTGAGCGTGGACGCCGTACCCATGGTCATGCAGTGACCGGGCGACCGGGCGAGCCCGCTCTCCAGCTCGGTCATCTCGCAGTCCCCGATGAGCCCGGCGCGCTTGTCGTCCCAGTACTTCCACATATCGGTGCCGGAGCCGAGGACCTCGTTGCGCCAGTGCCCGGGCAGCATGGGCCCGGCGGGCACGAAGACGGCCGGCAGATCGACGGAGGCCGCGCCCATCAGCAGGGCCGGCGTGGACTTGTCGCACCCGCCCATCAGGACGGCGCCGTCGACCGGATACGACCGCAGCAGCTCCTCGGTCTCCATCGCGAGCAGGTTGCGGTAGAGCATCGGGGTCGGCTTCTGGAAGGTCTCGCTCAGCGTGGACACCGGGAATTCGAGCGGGAAACCCCCGGCCTGCCACACCCCCCGCTTCACGGCCTGCGCACGGTCCCGCAGATGCACATGGCACGGGTTGATGTCCGACCAGGTGTTCAGGATCGCGATGACGGGCTTACCGAGGTGCTCCTCGGGGAGATAGCCGAGTTGACGCGTCCGAGCCCGGTGGCTGAAGGAGCGCAGCCCGTCGGTGCCGTACCACTGGTGGCTTCTGAGGTCCTCGGGCCGCTTCACAGCGACCACCCGGCGGCTATCTCGGCGACCTCGGCGCGCTCGCTCCCGGGCAGCGGCCTGCTCGGCGGGCGGACGTCACGGCGGCACAGGCCGAGCGAGGCCAGGGCCTCCTTGACCACCGTCACGTTGTTCGCGGAGGCGTTGGCCGCGCGCAGCTCCTCGAAGCGGCGGATCTGCTCCCAGATCTTCATGGCGGCCGGGTAGTCGCCGGATCGAAGCGCTTCGATCATATTCAGCGAAACGGCCGGGGCGACGTTCACCAGCCCCGAGGTGAAGCCGGTGGCACCCGCCGAGAAGTACGAGGGCGCGTACGGCTCGGCGAGCCCTGCCACCCACACGAACCGTTCGAGCCCGGCGTCCCGCGCGAAGGCGGCGAAGCGGGCGGCGTCCGCAACGGCGTACTTCACCCCGATGACGTTCGGGCAGGCATCGGCGAGTTCGGCGAGCCGCTCCCCCGCGAGCAGCGGATTACGGAGGTAGGGAACGACGCCCAGCTCGGGCACGGACTCGGCGATGGCCCGGTGGTAGTCGACCCAGCCGCCCTCCGATACGTACGGGTGCACGGGCTGATGGACCATCACCATCTGAGCGCCCAGCTCGCGGGCGTGCCGCGCCGAGGCGACGGCGGTCGGCACATCGTGGCCGACCCCGACGAGGACGACGGCCCGCTCGCCCGTCTCCTCGATGGTCAACTCGGTGACGAGCCGCCGCTCTTCGGGCGTCAGGGCGTAGAACTCCCCCGTGTTGCCGTTGGGCGTGAGGGTCTTCACCCCGCCGTCCAGCAGCCGACGCAGCAGGGCCCGGTGGGTGTCGCGGTCGATCGTGCCGTCCTCGGCGAACGGGGTCACGGGGATCGCCACGACCTCGGCGAGCGCCGCCCGCTGGGTCTCGTACGTCGCTGTCATTCCTGTCCATCCTCTTCCTGGCCCTGAGGGAAGGCTCGTTGCACGAACGACGCGATATGGGCGTGCAGCGCGCGGGCCGCGCCGTCGGCGTCACCGTCGAGGGCGAGCCGCAGGATCTCCCGGTGCTCCTGGGCCTCGCGCTCCCAGGACGGGTCGGCGGCCCAGGCGACCGCCGACACCAGGGCGGCCTGGTCCCGCACCTCGTCGAGCATCCGGCCGAGCAGCGGGTTGCCGCAGGACACGTACAGGGCGCGGTGGAACTCCCGGTTGGCGAGGGAGCGTTCGGCGGTGTCGGCGGCTTCGTCGGCACGGGTGAGCGCGCCCTGCGCGGCGGCGAGGGACGCCTCGCGCCGTACGGTCCGCCGCAGCGCTTCCGGTTCGAGCAGCAGCCGCACGTCGTACACCTCGCGCGCCATGTCCGCATCCACCATGCGCACCGTGACGCCCTTGTACTGGTTCATCACGACGAGCCCGGTACCCGCCAGGGTCTTGAGCGCCTCACGCACGGGCGTCTTCGACACCCCGAACTGTGCGGCGAGCTCGGTCTCGACCAAAGCCTGTCCCGGGCTCAACTGTCCGGTGAGGATGCGGTGTTTGATCCCCTCCAGCACGAACTGCGTGCGGGACGGGATCGGGGTGGGCACAGAGGTCATGCGCGCCTCTCGGATCTCACATATCGCGTCTCATATATGACGTACGAAGTACGACGCGTTGAAAAGTAGGAGCGCCACCGTGTTTCGTCAACGCTTCTGACAAAAGAAGGTGGGAGTGACCGGCCGGGGGGGGCGGAGGGTCAGACGGTCCTGGTGTCGCCTTCGCGTGCGGTGGAGGTCCGGCCGCCGTCGAAGACCGCCGCGGCGCGCTCGGTCGCCGACTCGGGCGTGAGCGTGGGACCCACGTGGGTGACAAGCAGTTCCCCCACTCCGGCCCGCTCGGCGACCGTCCCGGCATCCTCGGGCGTGAGATGCACCTGGCGTTCGCCTCCGCAATGCCGGTCGATGTCGGCCTCACAGAGAAACAGGTCGGCGCCACCCGCGACGTGGAGGAGACCGTCGCACGGCCCGCTGTCCCCGGAGTAGGCGAGGACCCGCCCCTCACACTCGGCACGCAGACCGTAGGCCTCGACGTCGTGTTCGACGGCGTGGGAGGTGAGGAGCAGGTCACCGTGCCGGGCCGTGTGTCCGTCGTACAGCGACCGGAAGTCGAAGACTCCGCTCAGGAACCCGGCGTCCGGCCGGCCGAAGAACCCGGCGAGGCGCTGGGCCAGGTGGCTCGGGGCGTAGACCGGTAGGGGCGCGGGCAGGGTCAGCCCGCCGTAGGCGAACCCGTACACCGCGGACAGCAGATCGGCGCTGTGGTCCGCGTGCAGATGCGAGATCCATACGGCGGTGAGCCGCTTGGCATCCGTGTGCCGCTGCAACTCCGCGAAGCTGCCGGGGCCGGCATCCACCCACACCTCCGCGCCGCCGCCGCGCAGCAGGTATCCGGAGCAGGGTCGCCCGGGCCGGGGGTGCGGGGATGCGGTGCCGAGGACGGTGAGGGTGAGCGGCATGCCGGGAGCGTACGTGGCGCCCGCGGCCGTGCGCCCCTGGATTACGCGGGCCGCGACCAGCCCGGATTCCGCCCGCTCAGCCCGATCGCCCGGTCGAGCAGCGGCGCGTCGCCGGGCACCGGCACGACGGGGCCGAAGATGCCGCCGCCCCTGCTCGGATCCTCGGCCGCGGCGGCGAGGAACTCATGCGACGCACGCAGGGCGGCGGCGTCGGGCTCGTACTCCTGGCCGGTGGCCCGCGCCAGGTCCCAGCCGTGGATCACCAGCTCGTCGGCCGCGACGGCAGCGGCGACGGCACCGGGCAGATCCACGCCGCCGGCGCGGGTCATACCGGTCCAGGCGGCCGGGTCCCGCCAGGCGTCGGCGAGCCCGTCCAGCGCCTTCGGCAGGGCCTCGCGCCAGCCGGGCTCGATGTCGGGCACGGCGACGTTCGGGCTCGTGTCCGTCGTGCGGCCCAGGTCCTTGCGTCCGGCGTCACGGAAGGCGATGGCCAGTCCGGCCAGATGTCCCAGCATGTTGTGCACCGCGTACCCCGGACAGGGGGTCGCGCCGTCGAGCTGCTCCTGCGTCACGCCGTCCGCGAGGCGCGCCACGATCAGGGCCTGTGGCCCGAGGTCGAAAGTCTGGCCGGTCATCCGCTTCTCCTTAGAGCTTGGGTCCACTCATGGGGTAGACCGGGGCGGGACCCAGAACTCATCGGTTGATCTCAGCCCGTCGTGGGGTCCCCCCGCTCGAGCGAAGCCGAGAGTAGTGAGTTTGATGACGGGCGCGAAGCGCGACACGGGAGGTCTGGGGGGGCAGAGCCCCCAGGTACGGGACGGGTAGGGGCGGCGGGGGCGAAAACCCCCTACGCCAGCCCGGCCAGCGCCGCTCGCACCGCCTCCAGGTCCCCGTCCGACGCCAGTCCGGCGTGATACAGCCGAAGCTCCGTAGCGCCCAGCGAAACCGCCCGCTCCGCGTCCGCCGCGAGGCCCCCCGGCCGGCCCCCCATCCCCGACACGACGGTGAAGTTGGCGGCGAGCACACCCCCGGCCCGCCCCTCCCGACGTACCTCCGCGAACGGCGTCAGCAGCCCCGCACCCCCGGTACAGGGCACCACTACCCCGTCCGCCACGGACAGCACGTGCGCGGGATCGACCCCGGCGTTGGCGCCGCAGTGGTAGGACACGGGATCGGCGTGCAGCAGCACCTGGAAGCCGGCCGGCGCCGCGGCCCGGACCGCGGAGACGGCGGCCTCCTGGAGCGTACGAGCCACACCGTCACGCCACGCGCGCGTGGCCCCGGCCCGCTCCGCCCCGAGCAGCTTCTCCACGCCGGCCCAGCCCCCGTCCGACGGCGCCGCCCCGCGCCACACCGGTTCAAGAGCGTCCCGCACGGCAGCCGCCGGCTCCCCGGCGGCAAGCCCCTGCTCCGCGTAACCGTCGAGGCACACCGCGCAGAAGCACAACGACATCAGATACTGCCCGGCGTCCCCGAGCCCCACCCCGCCGATCTTGTCGTGGGCATGCAGATGGGCCAGCCCGTACCACCCCAGCGACTCCAGCTCCGTACCGCGCGCCCCGGGCCGCACCGCGGCCTGGGCCGCGAGGTCGACGAGGTAGGCCCGCGTCCCGGGCTGCGCGATGCAGGGCGCCCACGGATAACGGTCACCGTAGGCGTTGACGACGGAGGTGGAGGGATGTTCGGTGCCCATACGGGAGTTGTGCGCGAGGACGACCCAGGTATGGACGTCGAGTCCCGTCTCGGCGAGCTCCGCGGCGGCCTCGCCGTACGCGTCCCCGGGCGCCCACTCCCCGGCCGCGTACGGTCGCAGGGAGCGGCCCTCCCAGCGCGCGTCGTCCACCGGGTACAGCACGGCGGCGTGGGACGCCGTGACGATCCGGTGCCGGGGATGGCGGGGCGTCAACGCGCGCGTGGAGTGGTACGCGGACGCGAGGGTCACCTGCCGCACGCCGAGCCCCGCTATCCGCGAGGCGGCCTCCGGGTCCCCGTTGACATCCCACGGGTAGACGAACGCGGACGCCCTCACATGCCCTCCTCGAGCAGCGCGTACCCACGCTCGATCAACTGTGCGAGCTGCTTGACGTGGTCCTCGGCCGGCTCGTGCAACGGCGGCCGCACCTCACCCACGTCCAGCCCCCGCAGCCGCACCCCCGCCTTGACGAGCGAGACCGCGTACCCGCGCCCCTGCGCCCGCAGGTCGACGAACGGGCGGTAGAAGCCGTCCAGCAGCCGGTTCACGACGTCGTCGTCCCCGTCGTTCAGTGCCTGATGGAAGGCGAGCGCGATCTCGGGGGCGAAGCAGAACACGGCGGACGAGTACAGCGTGATCCCGATGCCCCGGTAGGCGAGTCCGGTCAGCTCGGCCGTCGGGAGCCCGTTGAAGTACAGGAATTCGCCCGGGACTTCGCTGCGTACCGCGCTCAGGATCCGCTGCATGAGGTCCAGATCGCCGAGTCCGTCCTTGAAGCCGATGATTCCGTCGGTGCGCGCCAGCTCGACCACGGTCTCGGGCGTGAAGACGGCGTTGTCGCGCTGGTAGACGATGACGTCGAGGGAGGTGGCGGCGGCGATCTCCCGGTAGTGCCGCAGCAGACCTTCCTGCCCGGCCACGACGAGATACGGCGGCATGGCGAGCAGCCCGTCGGCCCCGGCGGTCTCCGCGAGACGCGCGTAGCGCACCGCGAGCGCGGTCCCGTAGCCCGCGCCCGCGACCACCGGCACCCGCCCGCGCGCCACCTCCACGGCCGCCCGCACACACGCCTCGAACTCCTCGGGCGTGAGTGCGTGGAACTCGCCGGTGCCACAGCAGGCGAAGACCGCGGCGGCTCCGGCCTCGACGCCGCGCCGCACGTGCTCCCGGTAGACGTCGAGGTCGAGGGAGCCGTCGGGGCCGTACGCGGTGACCGGGAAGAACAACGGCCCGCTGGGGATACCCAGTCGAGCGGCGAGAGGGGCTGAGGTCACGGGCTCTCCCTAAGAAGGTGCTCACCGGTGCACGTTTCTGATCCACGTCTATATTTCTGAACGCGCCCACGCTAAAGCGCGACCTCATGGCCGGTCAAGCAGGCAAAGCCGCAAGCAGCGGCGGATTCGCCACCTCCGCGCGGCACTTGACGCGGCAGGTCACGGCTCCATAGCGTGTCCACGGATGTGAATATCGTCCACGAATACGGCCGTCCGAGGGTGCCTGTCGCCCCGCACCGAGGAGACATCCGCATGCCCGCTCCCCGCACCGTTCTGCTCACCGGCGCCGCCGGCGGACTCGGCACCCTGATGCGCGGGCTGCTGCCGAAGTACGGCTACGAGCTGCGCCTGCTCGACCTGCTCCCCGTCGAGGGCCAGCCGGACGCGATCACCGCGGACCTCGCCGACAAGGAGGCCCTGCGCGAGGCGGTACGGGGCGTCGACGCGGTCATCCACCTCGCCGGCATCTCCCTGGAAGCCTCCTTCGACAAGATCCTCAAGGCGAACATCGAGGGCACCTACAACCTGTACGAGGCGGCCCGCGAGGAAGGCGTACGCCGTATCGTCTTCGCCTCTTCCAACCACGCGGTGGGCTTCACGCCGCGCCCCCAGGGGGACGACCCCCTGATCCCGATCGACACCCCGCGCCGCCCGGACACCTTCTACGGTCTGTCCAAGTCCTTCGGCGAGGACCTGGCCCAGTTCTACTGGGACAAGCACGGGCTGGAGACCGTCTCGGTCCGTATCGGCTCCTGCTTCGCGGAGCCCACCAGCGTGCGCATGCTCTCGGTCTGGATGAGCCCCGAGGACGGCGCCCGCCTCTTCCACGCCGCGCTGACCGCCGAGGACGTACGGCACACGGTCGTCTACGGCTCGTCCGCCAACACCCGCCTGTGGTGGGACCTCGCGACCGCGCGGGCGCTGGGCTACGAGCCGCGGGACGACTCCGAGCCGTACGCCGAGAAGCTCATCGCCGAGCAGGGCGAGCTCGACCCGGACAACCCGGACCACGCCCACCTCGGCGGGCACTTCACCACGCACCCGCCGATCTGGCCGTACTGAGGCCGCGGCGGCAGCCGGATCACAGGGCGGGCGGGCACCGAACGGGCCCGCCCGCCCCCGTATTCGGGCACGGACCCTGCCCGGTCCCACCTCGTCCTCCGCTCCGTCCCAGGTCCGCCGCGGGCACCCGTAGCGCGAAACGGGCCCAGCCGGGCACCATCGGGCACGCAACAGGCCTGGTCAGTGGCCGATACTCGCTGTAGAACTTCCCTCAAGGACGCACCGGGCCCGAACGGGCAGGGGGCGACGGAGCGCGAGGGAGCGGGTGACGACCATGACGGCAATGACGGCGGAGGAACGACAGCGCGAGATCGTCCGGGCCGCGCGCCGCACGGGCTCGGTCGACGTCAGCGCGCTCGCCACCGAACTGGGTGTCGCCAAGGAGACCGTACGGCGCGATCTGCGCACCCTGGAGGACCACGGCCTGGTCCGCCGCACCCACGGCGGAGCCTGTCCCGTGGAGAGCGCCGGCTTCGAGACGACGCTCGCCTTCCGCACCACGAGCCATGTGCCGGAAAAGCGCCGGATCGCGGCCGCCGCCGCCGAACTGCTCGGGGACGCCGAGACGGTCTTCGTCGACGAGGGGTTCACTCCGCAGCTCATCGCCGAGGCCCTGCCCAGGGACCGGCCGCTGACGGTGGTCACCGCGTCCTTGGCCACGGCGGGCGCGCTCGCCGAGGCCGACCACACGAGCGTCCTGCTGCTCGGCGGCCGGGTGCGTCCCGGCACACTGGCGACGGTGGACCACTGGACGACGAAGATGCTCGCCGGTTTCGTCATCGACCTGGCCTACATCGGCGCCAACGGCATCTCCCGCGAACACGGCCTCACCACCCCCGACCCGGCGGTCAGCGAGGTCAAGGCACAGGCGATCCGCGCCTCCCGGCGCTCGATCTTCGCGGGCGTGCACACCAAGTTCGGCGCGGTCAGCTTCTGCCGGTTCGCCGACATCAACTCCCTGGAGGCGATCGTCACGAGCACGCTGCTCCCGGCGTCCGAGGCGCACCGCTACTCGCTCCAGGGCCCCCAGGTCATCCGAGTCTGAAAATCCAACTTACGCACCACAAGGGCATACTCATACCGACGACGCCCGTTATCTCCCTATACGTCCAGGAGTGATCCATGCGAACCCCGAGCCGACGGAGGCCGCGCGCACTGCTCGCCGCGGCCGCCGCAGGGACGCTGCTCACCCCGCTGCTCTCCGGCTGCTGGACCGGAGCGGGCGGCGCGGGCTCCGGAGGCAACTCCATCAACGTCCTGATGGTCAACAACCCGCAAATGGTGGAGCTGCAGAAACTGACCAAGGCCCACTTCACCAAAGAGACCGGCATCAAGGTGAACTTCACCGTCCTGCCGGAGAACGACGTCCGCGACAAGATCAGCCAGGACTTCGCCAACCAGGCGGGCCAGTACGACGTCGCCACGCTGTCCAACTACGAGATACCGATCTACGCCCGCAACGGCTGGCTGCACGAGATGGACTCCTACGTACGCCAGGACAGCGGCTACGACGAGAAGGACATCCTCGCCCCGATGCGGCAGTCCCTGACCGCCGACGACGGCAAGCTCTACGGACAGCCCTTCTACGGCGAGTCGTCCTTCCTGATGTACCGCAAGGACGTTTTCGCCCAGAAGGGCCTGACCATGCCCGCGCACCCCACCTGGCAGCAGGTCGGCAAACTCGCCGCCGAGGTCGACGGCGCCCAGTCCGGCATGAAGGGCATCTGTCTGCGCGGCCTGCCCGGCTGGGGCGAGCTGATGGCACCCCTCACCACCGTCGTGAACACCTTCGGCGGCACCTGGTTCGACAAGGGCTGGAAGGCGCACCTCGACTCCCCCGAGTTTGAAAAAGCGACGAAGTTCTACGTGGACCTCGTCCGACAGCACGGCGAGTCCGGTGCCGCGCAGTCCGGGTTCGCCGAGTGCCTCAACAACATGACGCAGGGCAAGACGGCCATGTGGTACGACGCCACGTCAGCGGCGGGTTCACTGGAGGCGTCCGGCTCCCCCGTCAAGGGCAAGATCGGGTACGCACCCGCGCCCGTCGAGAAGACGAAGAGTTCCGGCTGGCTCTACACCTGGGCCTGGGGCCTGCAGAAGGCCTCCCACAACTCGGACAAGGCGTGGAAGTTCATCTCCTGGGCGTCCAGCAAGCAGTACGAGCAGCTGGTCGGGGAAACCGCCGGCTGGTCGAACGTTCCGGCCGGCAAGCGCGCCTCGACGTATACGAACGTCGCCTACCGCAAGCAGGCCGCGGCCTTCCAGGACATGACCCGCGAAGCGATCGAGGGCGCCCGGCCCCGTGACCCGGGGGTGCAGCCGCGCCCCGCGCCCGGCATCCAGTTCGTCGGCATCCCCGAGTTCACCGATCTCGGCACCAAGGTCTCGCAGGAGATCAGCGCGGCCATCGCCGGACGCCAGTCCGTCGACTCGGCCCTGAAGAAGTCCCAGCAGCTCGCCGAGAAGATCTCCAAGGAGTACGAGGGACGATGACCGCCACGACAACGGCCCCCGTGGCCGCGACCCCCCCACGCACCCTGGGACAGCCATCCGAACGACTGCGCGCCTGGGCCACCCGGGCCCCGCTGCTCCCGGCCCTGATCTTCATGATCGCCGTGACCCAACTCCCGTTCGTGGCCACGCTGGTGATCTCGTTCTTCGACTGGAACTCCCTCTACCCGAAGGCCCGCCACTTCACCGGCTTCGGCAACTACTCGAACGTACTCACCGATCCCGACCTGCGTCACTCCGTGTGGACGACGATCGTGCTGACCGTCGCCGTCGTGCTGGCCAGCCTCGTCCTGGGCCTGGCACTCGCCCTGCTCCTGGACCGGAGGTTCCGGGGCCGGGGCATCGTGCGCACGCTCCTGATCGCACCGTTCCTGGTGGTCCCGGTCGCGGCGGCCCTCCTCTGGAAGCATGTGCTCTACAACCCTGAATACGGTCTACTCAATGGGCTGTTGCACTATGTGGGCGGCCCACAGCCGGACTGGATCTCCAACGCCCCGCTGCTCGCGGTCGAGGCGTCCCTCGTCTGGCAGTGGACGCCGTTCATGATGCTGATCCTGCTGGCAGGCCTGCAGAGCCGCGACCACCAGCAGGTCGAGGCCGCACGGGTGGACGGCGCGAGCGACTGGCAGGTCTTCCGCTACCTCACCCTCCCCCACCTGCGTCGCTACCTCGAACTGGGCGCGCTCCTGGGCTCGATCTACATCGTCCAGAACTTCGACGCGGTCTTCACCCTCACCTCCGGTGGCCTCGGCACCGCCAACCTGCCCTACACCGTGTACCAGAGCTTCTACCAGGCCCACGAGAACGGCCTCGCCTCGGCCGCGGGTGTGCTCGTCGTCATCGGCTCGATCATCATCGCGACCTTCGCGCTGCGCGTGGTGTCGTCACTGTTCCGCGAGGAGGTGTCCCGCGCATGAGCGCCACCGCGACCCCCGTACGTACCGCACCTGCCCCCCGTCCCGGCCGAGCCCGGGGAACGGGCCTGGGGCTGGCCGCCTGGCTGGCCGGAATTCTCTTCTTCCTCCCCATCGCCTGGATGGCCCTGACGTCCTTCCACTCCGAGTCGGACGCAGCCACCAACCCGCCCTCCTTCGGCGCCGCCCTCACCCTCGACGGCTACCGCGACTTCTTCGGCGCGGGTGGCGGCGCGAGCCCCTGGCCGGCGCTCATCAACTCGACCGTGGCGTCGGTGGTCTCCACTCTCTGCGTCCTTCTCCTCGCCTTCCCGGCGGCGTACGCACTGTCCATCCGCCCGGTGAAGAAGTGGACGGACGTCCTGTTCTTCTTCCTGTCGACGAAGATGCTGCCGGTGGTGGCGGGCCTCCTGCCGATCTACCTCTTCGCGAAGAACACCGGCATGCTCGACAACATCTGGCTGCTGGTCATCCTCTACACCTCCATGAACCTGCCGATCGCGGTATGGATGATGCAGTCGTTCCTCGCCGAGGTCCCGGTGGCGGTCATCGAGGCGGCGCAGATCGACGGCGCGCGGCTGCCCACCATCCTCGCGCGCGTGGTGGCCCCCATCGCACTGCCCGGCATCGCGGCCACCGCCCTGATCTGCTTCATCTTCAGCTGGAACGAGCTGCTCTTCGCCCGGGTGCTCACGGGTGTGGTCGCGGAGACCGCCCCTGTCTTCCTGACCGGCTTCATCACCAGCCAGGGCCTGTTCCTGGCGAAGGTGTGCGCCGCGTCGCTCGTCATCTCCCTGCCGGTGCTCGCCGCGGGGTTCGCCGCCCAGGACAAGCTGGTCCAGGGTCTGTCGTTGGGAGCCGTGAAATGAAGGCCGCTGTCATCGAGTCCGTCGGTCGCGCCGTCGTGGCCGAGGTGCCGGACCCGACGCCGGGACCCCGCGAGGTCGTCGTCGAAGTCGCCGCCTGCGGCCTGTGCGGCACCGATCTGCACATCCTGCAGGGCGAGTTCGCGCCCAAGCTGCCGATCGTGCCGGGGCACGAGTTCGCGGGCGAGGTCGTCGGGGTCGGCACCCAGGTCACCGAAGTCTCGGTCGGCGACCAGGTGGCCGTCGACCCGTCCCTGTACTGCTACGAGTGCCGGTACTGCCGTACGGGCCACAACAACCTCTGTGAACGCTGGGCCGCGATCGGCGTCACCACAGCCGGAGGCGCGGCCCAGTACGCCGTCGCCCCCGTGGCCAACTGCGTGAAGCTCCCCGAGCACATCCGCACCCAGGATGCCGCCCTCGTCGAACCGCTCTCCTGCGCGGTCCGCGGCTACGACGTCCTCCAGGCCCGCCTCGGCGCCCACGTCCTCATCTACGGTTCCGGAACCATGGGCCTGATGATGCTGGAGCTCGCGAAGCGCACGGGGGCGGCGAGCGTGGACGTCGTGGACCTCAACACGCAGCGGCTGGCAACGGCCCAGCAGCTCGGCGTCTCCGCCTCCGCCACGAGCGCCGACGAGCTGGAGCGGCCCCAGGGGTGGGACGTCGTCATCGACGCCACGGGGAACGCGGCGGCGATCCAGGACGGTCTGGGACGGGTCGCCAAGGCGGGCACCTTCCTCCAGTTCGGCGTCGCCGACTACGCGACCCGGGTCACGATCGATCCGTACCGCATCTACAACCAGGAGATCACCATCACCGGCTCGATGGCCGTCCTGCACAGCTTCGAACGGGCGGCGGAGCTGTTCGCGACGGGTGTCCTCGATCCGTCGGTGTTCATCAGCGACCGTCTACCGCTGTCCAGCTATCCGCAGGCGCTGGAACAGTTCGCGTCGGGGGTGGGCCGCAAGATCGTGGTGGTGCCGTAGAGGGTTTTCGCCCCCTCCGCCCCTACCCTCCCCCACGCTCGGCTTCGCTCGAGCGGGCGGACCCCCATCGCCCCTGGGGGCTCCGCCCGCAGACCCCCGTATCGCGCTGACGCGCCCGTCCTCAAACGCCGGACGGGCTGGAAATCTCCACCGCCACCCGGCGCAAAAGGTTCAGCCCCTCCGGCGTTTGGTCGTTGGGTAAGGGAACGGTAAAGCGACCCCGCTCGTTATCCCGGCATGACAGCTATGACCCCCGGCTCGAACATCCCTCTCCCCGTCTCCCGCGTGACGGTGGACGTCACCGCCCCGGTGCGGCTCGACGTATCGGGCCTGCTGCTCACCGCCGACGGCAAGGTGAGGTCCGACGACGACTTCATCTTCTACAACCAGCCCGCGGGCCCGGGCGTGACGTACCGCTCGGGCGGCGGCACGGCCCCGGACGCGATCACGGTCGACACCGCCGCGGTCCCCCCGGGCATCGAGAAGATCGTCGTCACGGCGAGCCCGGACGCGGCGGGCCAGACCTTCCAGGGCATCGAACCCACGGCCACGATCCGCAGCGGAGACGACAGCTCGGTACTCGCGACCTTCACCCCGCCCCAACTCGGTTCGGAAACGGCCCTGGTGATCGTCGAGATCTACCTCCGCAACGGCGCCTGGAAGGCCCGAGCGGTAGGCCAGGGCTACGCGAACGGACTGGCGGGCATCGCCACGGACTTCGGCGTGAGCGTGGAGGAGCCTGCACCCGCCGCCCAGCCGGCCACCCCGCCCGTGCCCACGATGCAGCCGCCGGTGTCGCCGCCCGCCCCGCCCCTGGACCCCCGCTTCGTCACCCCGCCGGCCCCGGCCGCTCCCCCCGCACCGCCGGCCCCCTCCCCCTCCTCCGGGAAGATCAACCTCGACAAGGGCCGGGTCAGCCTCCAGAAGAACCAGACGGTCTCCCTGGTCAAGGGCGGCCGCCCGCTCCTGTCCCAGGTCAAGATGGGCCTCGGCTGGGAGCCGGCGTTCCGCGGCAAGGACATCGACCTGGACGCCTCGGTCATCGCGTACGGCCCGCAGCGCAACCACATCGACAGCTGCTACTTCGGCAAGCTCTCCATCGTGAACGGCGCGATCAAGCACTCCGGCGACAACCTCACGGGCGAGGGCGGAGGCGACGACGAGGTGATCGTCGTGGACCTCGGCCGCCTCCCCCAGGACGTCACCGGCCTGGTCTTCACGGTCAACTCCTTCTCCGGCCAGAAGTTCACCGAGGTCGCCAAGGCTTACTGCCGCCTCCTGGACGCCGCCACCGGCGAGGAACTGGTCCGCTTCGACCTCACCAACGCCGAACCCCAGACCGGCGTCATCATGGCCAAGCTGATCAAGCAGTTCTCCGGCGAATGGGAAATGACCGCCCTGGGCGACTTCGTCAAGTCCCGCACGGTCCGAGGCATGGTGAAGCCGGCAGCCCAGTCCCTCTGACCAACCCACCCACCACCCGCCACGGGGCCCCCGCCCGCACGACGCACCCGCAGCCGCCCACCGGCGGAAGGGGCCGTGCCGGTACATCACATGCCCGTCGCTTACGTTCGCGTCAAGCAACGGCTCCCCTGCCCGGCCCACGCCTGATCCGACGGCGACGGGCGGATGTACCGGCACGGCCCCTTCCCACCCACCGGCGAACGCCGCAACCGCGCCGCGAAAACCGCAACCGCGCCGCGAGAACCGCAACGGCGCTGCGGAAAGCGCAACGCCGCACCAAAACCGGGCAACGCCGCTAAGGACGCAGCCCTTCCGTCAGCAGCGACAGATACCGGCGTATGTACTTGCCCTCCCCATTCGCCAGCTCCGACGCCGTGGCCACACCATGCGCCAGCCGCAGGATCTCGATCGGCTCGACATCGGACCGCAGGGTCCCCTCCCGCTGCGCCGCCCCGACCAGCCGCTCGACCGCCCCTTTCACCGAGACGCCGCAGGCCGTGACCACGGCGGAACTCCCGTCCGTCACGGCCGAGCCCAGCAACGTCTTCAGCCCGCGCACCTGGATCATCCCCGCGCTGAGCTCGTTGAGCCACTCCATCAGCGCCTCACCCGGCGGCAACTCCCGCGCGATCTCATCGGCCCGCGCCGCGAGCGCCTCGATGGCATCGACGTAGACCGCCTCCAGCAATGCCTGACGCGTCGGGAAGTGCCGGTAGAGCGTGCCGGATCCGACCCCCGCACGCTTGGCGATGTCGTCGAGCGACGCGCCTTCCCCATGCTCGGCGAACGCCTCCGCCGCCGCCTTCAGCAACCGCTCATAGTTGCGCCGAGCGTCCGCGCGCATGGGCCTGACCTGCGTCATCCAGATACTCCTTGCAAACCGGGGATGCTCTCCGTATCTTAACGAACATTAAACGGAGACAGTCCCCGCTTACCTGTGCGGGCAGTCCGTGCTGCCCGCACGCACCCACCCGGGGACGCCAGACCGGGAGAACTCCATGTCCATACCTGACCGGCCTGTTCGGCCCACTGCTGCTGCTGGGCGTGGGCGTGGGCCTGAGCTTCATGCCGCTCAACGCGACGATCCTCGCGGGCATCGAGCCACAGGAGGCGGGTGCCGCGTCCGGTCTGCTCCAGACCCTCCAGTGGCTCGGCGGCACCCTCGGACTGTCCATCCTGGTCACGGTCTTGGGCACGGCGACCCGTCACGCGACCGGGTCCCCGTCCGAGATCCTCACCCACGGCGCGGCCCGCGCGTTCGGCGTCGGCTCGCTGATCGCACTGACCGCCCTACTCGTGTCGGCGCTCGTGATCACCGGCACGAAACCGAAGCCCGCGGCGTAGGAGCGGCCCTCGGCGCGAGCAGCGAGCCCGCCTCCAGCGTGGACGGCCGCACCGAATATCAGGCGCTCCAGGGCCAGTCGTCGTCCCGGGCCGCCTCGAGCAGCGGAACCATCCGGAAAGCCGCGTCCGACAGCCCCCCGAAGGTGTGCCTGTTCCCCTTTCCGGACGGGCCGTGGCCGGCGCGGTACCCGGCGAGGTTCCACGTGTAGACCGGTACGTGCGCCGGGACCTGCTCGGTCGGGTCGCCGTAGTGGCTGTACGCGGCCTGCTCGTCGGTGACGATCAGCACCCGGTCGTGCTTCTTGTAGTGCGCGCGCACGGCCTCGCTCGTGTTGGTGCCGCCGAGATCACCGAAGCGATCGAGCACCTTGAGCACCGACTCGCCCTTGCGCAACCTCACGCGGTTGCTGCTGGTGCCGAACTCGACGAGATCCGCGTCCGCCGCCCGCAGCGCGAGCGCCGTGCCGAAGATCGCCGCCGCGTCGGCCCGGTTGAGCTCCGAGCGGTCGGACAGCCGCGAGTAGAACATCGAGCCCGAGCGGTCCACCAGCACCAGCGTCCGACCGGGCAACGCGGGCACGTTGGCCAGCGAGTGGCCGAGCGCCTGCTCCAGCGGGTAGGACCAGCGCAGCGAGGGCGCATGCTGGTAGGCGGCGAGGTAGCGGAACGGGAACTGCCGCGAGCGCGCGACCTCGGCCGGGTCACTGATCTTGGCGGCGACCTGGGCCGCCACCTCGTCACAGACACCCGCCTCGTCGAAGTTCCGCAGATTGCGGACCAACGCCATCGCGCCCATGGACGGGATGACCGCCTCCCAGGCCGCCTTGTCCATCGGGCCCTGCAGCCAGCCGGCCAGCGCCTCCCAGGTCATGCCCGCCTCGGCGAGGCGCTGCGCGCCGTGCGCTCCGGTCACGACCCTGCGCCGCTTGGCGGGCCGCAGTGCCATCAGGTCACGGTGGGCCACCAGGAGGGGCAGCGACTTGGGCACCACGGCCGTGTCCGGGTTGTGCCGCCGGTCCAGCGCGTACTGGAACAGGTCGCCCTGCCACGGCTTGTCGGGCTCCGGCGCCGCGTGCACCAGGTTGAGGATGTCGCCGAAGCGGTAACCCTTGGACGCGGTGTCGTACTTCAGCAGCGTCTTGGCGCTGTAGAGACGTCGTACGGCGTCGGCGATGCCGCGCTTGACGGGCTTGGGTACGTTGCGGCCGTACTGGGAGGTCCAGTAGGCGAGCAGCTCGCCGGGCTCGTCGGGGCGGCGCAGCACGGAGGCGATGACCTGCCGGTTGGCCGGGCCGTCGGTGGCGCCCGCGTCGAGGCGTGCCTTCACGTACTCGGCGGCGCCTACCAGCGAGGCCGTCCGCAGGTTGCCCTCGCCGCGCAGCCAGCCGAGCAGACCGGCCGTCCATGACGGGTCGGCGACGGCCAGCTCGCGCACCAGCTTGGCGAAGCGGTCGTCGCGGGCGTCACCGGACTCGTAATGGGTCTGCTGTGAGACGAAGTTGGCGAGCGCGAGCAGAAAGAGCTCCGAGCGCGCGTCGCGCTCCTGACCGCGGCCGCCCTGATGTGTCGTCAGTACTCGGCCGGTCGACGTCACTCGGGAAGTGGGCTGCGCCTTGGCGGCCTTGGTGTTGAATCGCGCCATGATGAATTCCCCCGAATTCGTTCTACGACAGTGAATACGACCGTGAAGTCGCGTTTCGGAGGGAGGCGCAGCAAAAGGAGGGTGCCCGAGTTCAGAGGTCGGCGACGGACTTAGCCAGATGCTCTACCGATTGAGCTACACCGACCCGAAGCCGATGACGGGACTTGAACCCGCAACCGTCCGATCCAATGAAGTAACCGTTGCCTGCGCACCGGGCATCCACCATGAGCTGCGCCTCCCGAGATCAAATCGGCGGCGGCGTGGATTCTTTGAGAGAGAAGTAGCCGCTGCCCGCGCACCGGGAGGTGCGTGAAGTTGTGGTGTCCAGAGTTCAGGTCGGCGGAACCGACGTAGGTGCTCTAACCCCTGAGCTACACCGGCGCGTTGTACCGGTGGCGGGACTCGAACCCGCGGCCGCCCCATTATCAGTGGAAGTAGGTCCTGCCTTCGCACCTGGACATGCATCACTTTAGGAGGCGTACCGCGGGTCGGGCGAGCGAATAAATCAGCCGCGCTTCTGGCGCTTCCAAGGACCCGTGATGGCGAGCATGATGCCGGGCGTCTGGATGTTCGCGAAGAGGGTCCTGCCGTCGGGCGAGAAGGTGACGCCGGTGAACTCGCTGTACTCCGGGGCCTCTTCGGTGCCGATGTTGAGTTCGTTGCGGGCGATCGGGTACGTACGGCCGCTGTCGGTGGCGCCGAAGAGGTGCTGGATGCCCTCGCCGTCCTCGGCGATGACCAGGCCGCCGTAGGGGGAGACGGTGATGTTGTCGGGGCCGTCGAAGGCGCCGTCGACGGACGGGTCCGGGTTCACGCCGAGCAGGACCTTCAGCGTCAGGGTGCGGCGCTTGGGGTCGTAGAACCAGACGGCGCCGTCGTGCTGGACGGGGCTCTCCGTGCGGGCGTACGAGGAGACGATGTACGCGCCGCCGTCGCCCCACCACATGCCTTCGAGCTTGCGGGCGCGGGTGACCTGGCCGTCGGCGAACTGCTTGCGGACGGAGACGGTCTTGGCGTCACGGTCGGGGACGTCGACCCAGTCCACCCCGTACACCGTGCCGATCTTGGTGGCGCGGGAGAGGTCGTCGACGAACTGGCCGCCGGAGTCGAAGCACTTGAAGGCCTGGAGCGAGCCGGCGTCGTCGGCGAGGGTGGCGAGCTGCCCATGCCCGTGCTCGAAGCCCTGCGGCGGGGTCCAGCGGTACAGGAGGCCGTTGGGGCCGGCGGCGTCCTCGGTGAGGTAGAGGCGGCCGCGCTTGGGGTCGACGACGACGGCCTCGTGGGCGTACCGGCCAAGTGCCTTGAGGGGCTTGGGGTTCTGGTTGCGGCGGCGGTCCTCGGGGTCGACCTCGAAGACGTACCCGTGGTCCTTGGTCATGCCGTTCTGGCCGGCCTTGTCCTCGGTCTCCTCGCAGGTGAGCCAGGTTCCCCAAGGAGTGTTGCCGCCGGCGCAGTTGGTGGAGGTGCCCGCGATGCCGACCCATTCGGCGACCTTGTCCCCGCGGACCTCGACGACCGTGCAGCCGCCGGACGCGGCCGGGTCGTAGACCAGTCCCTCGGTGAGCGGGACGGGGTGGGCCCAGTTGGCGCGGGGGCCCTTGAGTTCGTGGTTGTTGACCAGGAGTGTGGCGCCGCGCGGTCCCTCGAAGGTGGACGTGCCGTCATGGTTGGACGGGGTGAACTCGCCCGACTCCAGCTTGGTCTTGCCGCTGTAGGTGATCACGCGGTAGGAGAACCCGGCGGGGAGGGCGAGGATGCCGTTCGGGTCGGGGATCAGCGGCCCGTAGCCGACGCCGCCGTGCCCTGCCGCCGACGCCTCCTCCGCGCTGTCGGCGTCCGTCTCCGTGGACGCGAGGGCGTTCGGAGCGGTGGCGAGGGCGCCAACGCTGCCGGCCAGCGCGACACCCGCGCCGGTGATCGCGGATCGTCTGGCGAAGTCCCTGCGGGTGAGCGACATGTGGTGTCTCCTGTGACGGTGGACTGCGACTGTCGTGGGGGGCGGGGCGACCTCGGTTGCGGCCACACCGTCCCGCCCGTGTCTGAACGGCAGTTGAACACATGCCGACTTCAGGGGCCCCGCTTCCGTGAATGCACACGAGCGGTTCGGTGATCCACACCCGGTTCGGCGTGCCCGGACGACCGGTTCGGCGATCCACACGACCGGCTCGGCGTGCCGACGGGACCGGCTCGGTGATCCCACACGACCGGCTCGGCGCGCCCACGGGACCGGCTTGTCGAGCCCACGCAACCAGCTCCGCGAGCCCACAGAACCGGCTCGGCGTGCCCACGCGACCGGTTCGGCGAGCCACACGACCGGCTCGGCGCACCCACGCGACCGGCTTCTCGAGCCCACACAACCAGCTCCGCGAGCCCACAGAACCGGCTCGGCGTGCCCACGCGACCGGTTCGGCGAGCCACACGACCGGCTCGACGCGCCCACGCGACCGGCTTCTCGAGCCCACGCGACCGGCTCCGCGCGCCCACGCGACCGGTTCGGGCCGACAGGCGCCCCTTCCGGCGGAGCGGGGTCCACATGCCCCCGCCGCCCCTCCCCCGTACTCAACCCCCTTGCTGCGACCGCGCCTTGAACGCCGCCTTACGGGCCTCCTTGGCGACCTTCTTGTCCGGGTGGAGGCGTCCCATGGCATCGAGGACGTCCGGTGTGGCCGGGTGGTCGACGCGCCACGCCGTGTCGAAGAAGCCGCTGTGCTGCTGGGCCAGGCCTTCCACGAGGGCTTGCAGTTCGGCGGAGTTGCCTTCGGCGGCGAGCTGCGCCGCCAGCGTGTCGATGGTGAGCCAGAAGACCATCGCCTCCGAGGGCGCGGGCACGTCGGGAGCGCCCTGCTCGGAGAGCCAGACGCGGGCCAGGCCACCCAGCTCCGCGTCGTCGAGGACCTCCCGCAGCGCGGGCTCGGCCTCCAGGCCGACGAGGGAGAGCGCCTGCTGGCAGCGCAGCCGGCGCAGCGGCGCCCCGCCGTCGGCGCCGCGGGCGGCGGCGAGCAACTCCCGTGCGGCGGGCAGAGGTTCGCGCCGGGCGAGCCACTGCTCGGTCTCGGCCTGCGCGGCCGCCGGAGGGAAGACGGCCGTGCCGTCCAGCAGCGCGTCCGCCCCCTTGTCCGCCAGGTCGCCCACCGCGGGCGCCAGGACGCCCGTCTCGAGGAGCCGCGCCCGCATCCCGTACAGACCGAGCGGAGTGAGTCGTACCATCCCGTAGCGGGATACGTCGGTTTCGTCGACCGCGGCCGGTTCCTCGCCGGTGTCCGCCATCAGCGCCTCGTCGACGGGCTGGAAGTCGACGAGCCCGATGGGTTCGAGCAGCCGGAACTGGTCGTCGAGCCGCATCATCGCGTCCGACACCTGCTCCAGGACGTCATTGGTGGGCTCGCCCATGTCGTCGGGCACGATCATCGACGCGGCGAGGGCGGGCAGCGGCACCGGTCCGTCACCGGGTCCCTCCTCGCTCACGGTCAGCAGGTACAGATTGCCGAGCACGCCGTCGAGGAACTCGGCCTCCGCCTCCGGATCCCAGTCCAGGGAGGAGAAGTCGATCTCGCCGCCCTCGTCCATTGCGCCGACGAGATCGTCGAGGTCGGGCACGCTCGCGTCGGCCAGCACCGTCTCCAGCGCGCCGAGCCATACGCCGAGGACGTCCCGCGGTCCGCCGGAGGTGAGGAGGGAGAGGTCCTCGCCCGCGCGCACCGTACCCTCCTCCTCGTCGGCGATCTCGACGAGCCCGGTGTCGACGGCCACCTGCCAGGCCTCACCGGCGACGGCGGCCGCGTCGTCACCGGACAGCCCGAGCTCGGCAGCCGCTTGGGGAAGCTGTTCCTCGACGAGTTCGCCCCCCGCGCCGATCCGCGTGTCCGGACCCGCCCAGCGGGCCAGCCGCGCGGCGCGGGAGAACAGCGGTGCGGCGAGCGCGTCCCGCGCCAGCACGGCTTCGGAATGCAGCCGCACCGGCGGCAAGGGGGAGCTGTCTGACATCGGCTGGGTTCTCCTCCGAACAACCAGGACATGAAGAGCAAGCAGGTCAATCGTAAAAACACCGGCGCCGGACCCCAAGAGCCTTTCCCCGGACACGAGGATCCGGGGGGCGCCCCGGAAATCCGCGCCAACGGCTCAGCCTAGACGGATTTCCACCCATGCCGCCTGGTTCATGTCCCTGACAGCAGCAGTACACCGCTGAAACCTTGACAACTACCCTGGCCACACACGAGATTGACGCGCGTAGAAGTTACGTGGCCACCCGGTCCACCAGCGTCTACGCGCGTCACCGGCCGCACGCAGGTCGCGCTCCCCCCACTGCTCCACCCTCGTCCCGGCGCTCACGTACGTCCCCGGAGGGATTCCCTTGCCGAGCAAGAGAACCGCGCGCATAGGCGCGCTGACCGTCGCCGCGGTCTGTTCCACCATCTCCGCCGTGGTGCTCACCACACCGGCCCACGCGGACACCGTCCACATCCACGACATCCAGGGCACCACCCGGACCTCCCCGCTCGCGGGCACGAAGGTCACCGACGTGCCCGGCATCGTCACCGGCGTGCGCACCTACGGTTCGTCGAAGGGCTTCTGGTTCCAGGACCCGAACGCGGACGACAACCCCGCCACCAGTGAGGGCGTGTTCGTCTTCACCAGCTCCACCCCGAAGGTCGCCGTCGGCGACTCGGTCACGGTGACGGGCACGGTCTCGGAGTACGTCCCGGGCGGCGCCTCCTCGGGCAACCAGTCGGTGACGGAGGTCTCCAAGCCGACGGTGACCGTGATCTCCAGCGGCAACGCGGTCCCGGCCGCGACGGTCGTCGATACCCAGTCCGTTCCGGACGACTACGCCCCCGCGGGCGACACCGCCGCGAGCGGTTCGATCAACGCTCTGACCCTGGAGCCGTCCAAGTACGCCCTGGACTACTACGAATCCCTCGAGGGCATGAACGTCCAGGTCGCCGACGCCCGCGTGGTCACCGCCACCGACCCCTACAGCGAGCTGTGGGTCACGGTGAAGCCGCGTGAGCACGCCAACCACCGCGGTGGCTCGGTGTACGGCGCGTACACCTCGCAGAACACCGGCCGGATCCAGATCCAGTCCCTCGGCGCGACGGCGGACTTCCCGGCCGCGAACGTCGGCGACGAGCTCACCGGCACCACCGCGGGCCCGCTCGACTACAACCAGTTCGGCGGCTACACGCTCGTCGCCGGCCACCTCGGCACCCTGGAGAAGGGCGGCCTGGAGCGCGAGACGACGCGGAAGCAGTCGCGCGGCGAGCTGGCGGTGGCGACGTACAACGTCGAGAACCTGGACCCGGGCGACGCCACGTTCGACGCCCACGCGTCCGCGATCGTGAACAACCTGCAGTCGCCCGACGTCGTGTCCCTGGAGGAGATCCAGGACAACAACGGCGCGACGGACGACGGCACGGTCGCCGCCGACCAGACGGTGAACAAGCTGATCGACGCGATCGTCGCGGCGGGCGGCCCGAAGTACGACTGGCGCTCCATCGACCCGGTCAACGACAAGGATGGCGGCGAGCCGGGCGGCAACATCCGCCAGGTCTTCCTCTTCAACCCCGAGCGGGTCTCCTTCACCGACCGCGCGGGCGGTGACTCGACGACCGCCGTGGGGGTCACCAAGGTCAACGGCAAGGCGCAGCTGACCGCCTCCCCCGGCCGTGTCGACCCGGCCAACGCGGCCTGGACCAGCAGCCGCAAGCCGCTGGCGGGCGAGTTCGTCTTCCGCGGCAAGACGGTCTTCGTGATCGCCAACCACCTCAACTCCAAGGGTGGCGACCAGGGGCTGACCGCGCAGTACCAGCCGCCGACGCGCAGCTCGGAGATCCAGCGGCACGCCCAGGCGACCGCGGTGAACTCCTTCGTCAACGAGATCCTGAAGACGCAGAAGAACGCCGACGTCATCACGCTCGGCGACATCAACGACTTCGAGTTCTCCGACACCACCAAGATCCTCGAGGGCGACGGCGAGCTCTGGTCGGCGATCAAGTCGCTGCCCAAGAGCGAGCGTTACACGTACGACTACCAGGGCAACAGCCAGGTCCTGGACCAGATCCTGGTCAGCCCCTCGATCCGCAGGGGCTGCGACTTCGAGTACGACAGCGTGCACATCAACTCGGAGTTCTCCGACCAGATCAGCGACCACGACCCGCAGGTGCTGCGGTTCAAGCCGTAGCTCCACGCGGGAAGAGCCCCGGCCCCGTCGTCCGGGGGGCCGGGGCTCTTCCCTTTTCCCGCGGCCAGGACCTGTCCGGCCGGACGGGTCCTAGGCGCTGAAGACGCCGTTCAGCCAGCCCTGCCAGGCGAGTTCGTTGGCCTTGGCGTCGGCGGCGGCCGCGAAGTCGTGGACGCTGATGCCGACCGGGGCGCCCCAGTGGTTGCGTCCGAAGAAGCGGATGAGGGCATCGCTGGTGCGCAGCCCGATGAAGTAGGAGTCGCGGTAGTCGACCACGGCGTCGAGGAGCCGGCCCTCGGGCCCCCGGGCCTGGACCCGCGCGCCCTCGGCGGTGCCGTCCGCGAGACCGAGGGCGCGCCCGACGGTGGCGAAGGCGTCGGAGGCCGTGGACGCGCCGGGTCCGTCGAAGGTGGCGAAGGCGACCGGACGGCCGGCGAAGTGCGTCAGGTACTCGCGCAGGGTGTGCAGATAGAAGTCGGTGTGCTTGTTCGCGCCGTCGTACTGGTTGTCCCAGTCCTCGACGAAGATCCCGCTGTGCACATACCGCATCCAGGAGCGGCGTCCGTCGTCACGCGGCTCGATGGTCTCGTCGATCTGGTTGAGGGTCTGCTGTGAGATGCCGTCGACGTCCTCGACCAGGCTGGTGAGGCGGTGCGGCGGGTCCCAGTTGGTGAGCGTGGAGCCGAAGGGCCCGGCCCCGCCCTGGCGCGGCTCGAACTCCATGGGCCACAGCCAGCCGCCGGTGCCGCTGGTGATCGCGTCCCACACCTGCTCCGGCGTGGCATCGACCTCGAACTCGCGGGCGATCTCGAATTCCTTGGACATGAGGGGGCTCCTACTCCTCGATCTGGGGTACTGCGGGCTCGGCGCCCTGGGGTTTCACCGTGGGATGGACGGCGACGACGATCCGGTGGTCCCGACCGCCCTCCGCGTCCCCCGCGTGGTACTTGCGGATCAGCGCGCCGACGCCGGCCGTCAGCTCCTCGATGAACGCGGCGCGGTCGGCGGCCGAGGCGAAGGTCACCTCGCCGTCGAGCGCGTACGTCGCCAGCCGCTTGCGGGCCTTCGCGGCACCGGTGATCAGCGAACCGACGTCGCGGACGAGCCGGGCGCCGAGGGCGAGCATCCAGCGCGCGGAGAGCTGGTCCCGGAAGCGGTCCGGGTCCGGCTGTACGGCGGCCAGCGCGAGGGGCGAGATCACGTACGACGCGGCGGTCGCGCGCATCAGCCGCTCGGTGACATTGCCCTTGCGGCGCTCGCCCGCCAGCTCGACCAGGCCGTGCCGTTCCAGCGCCTTGAGGTGGTAGTTCACCTTCTGCCGGGGCAGCCCGACCTTGCCGGCCAGCATCGCCGCCGAGGCGGGTCCGGCGGTCAGCTCGGCCAGCAGGCGGGCCCGTATGGGGTCCAGTGAGACGGCGGCGGCCTCGGCGTCCTCGATCACGGTCACGTCCAACATGACTCCACCGTCCCACCGAAAACTATTTTTGTCCAGACGGTTCGAGTTGTCGGTAGGCCTGGGGCTTCGGTGCCACGATTCGGGAAACCCGCCGCTCATGGACGACAAGCGACCGGAATCGCAGACGGAAGGACTCACCGAGAAGGACAGTCCCTCCAAGCTGACCGCCCGCTCCTGGCGGGCGGTGGTGCGACGCACGGCGAAGGAGTTCCTGGACGACGAACTCCCCGACCGCGCCGCCGCGTTGACGTACTACGGCGTACTGTCGATGTTCCCGGCGCTCCTGGTGCTGGTGTCCCTGCTGGGCGTCGTGGGGCAGGGCGTCACGGACAAACTCCTCGACAACGTCAAGGACCTCGCGCCGGGCCCGGCCCGGGACATCCTGCACAACGCGGTGGTGCAGCTGAGCGGCAGTGGCGGGACGGGCGGGGTGCTGGCGATTGTCGGCCTGCTCGCCGCGGTGTGGTCCGCTTCCGGGTATGTTGCCGCGTTCATCCGCACCTCCAACGCGGTGTACGACCTGCCGGAGGGCCGCCCGGTCTGGAAGCTCACCCCGCTGCGGCTGGCCCTGACCGTCGCGCTGATGCTGATGCTCGCCGCGAGCGCGATGATCGTGGTGTTCACCGGACCGCTGGCGCACCGGGCGGGCACCGCGATCGGACTCGGCGACGCGGCGATCACCGTGTGGTCGATCGCCAAGTGGCCCGTCCTGCTGCTGTTGGTGGTGCTGATGATCGCCCTGCTGTACTGGGCCGCCCCCAACGTCCGCGGCCGCGGCTTCCGCTGGGTGAGCCCCGGTAGCGTCGTCGCCACCCTGATCTGGCTGGCCGCGTCCGCCGGTTTCGCCGTCTACGCCGCCAACTTCGGCTCGTACAACAAGACGTACGGCACTCTCGCGGGCGCCGTCGTCTTCCTGGTGTGGCTCTGGCTCACCAACCTGGCCATCCTGCTGGGCCTCGAGTTCGACGCGGAACTTGCCCGCCAGCGGGCCATCACCGACGGCGCCCCTCCCTCCGAGGAGCCGTACGTCGAGCCCCGGGACACCCGCAAGTGGCCCCCACGCCTGCGGGCGCTGCGGGCGGCGCGGGAACGGGCGAAGACGGGGGTCGCGCCCACAGGCGGGCCACTCCTCAAGCACCCGAGGGGCTGAGGTTCCGCCCCTCGTGGGGGTTCCCCCCGCTCGAGCGCTCGAGCGAAGCCGAGAGTGGGGAGTTTGAGGACGAGCGCGAAGCGCGACCGGGGGTCTGGGGCGCAGTCCCCAGGTACGGGGCGGGTAGGGGCGGAGGGGGCGAAACCCGCAGTACGGCACCGGTGCCGCGCACGAGGCGGCTGGCAGTACTACGCACCGGTGCCGCGCGCACGAGGCTGGCAGTACTACGCACCAGTGGCGCGCACGAGGCGGCTGGCGGGTCGGCCTACGGGGTGATGATCTTTCCGTTGTC